>SKFS01000149.1 GCA_007117885.1 Candidatus Izemoplasma sp. | reverse complement strand
GAACTGCATTGGCATGCGTTGTGCTCGGTACTAAAAGAAGCCTTAACAAATGTGCAAAAACATTCACATGCGACACGTGTCAGCGTGCAGTTATCGGTTGAGGATACGATTATTCGTCTGTCTGTGAAAAACGATCAAGCGAAACCACCGGCGATTAAAAGCGGTGTAGGATTAAATTATATGCGTCGTAGAGTTGAAGCGTTAGGGGGCACACTAAGCATCCGTAAAGACTATCACTTTATCGTGATTTGTGTGCTACCGTTAGTTTTAGAAGAGGGGTTATAAAATGAACATACTTCTTGTGGATGATGATCAACTTATTACAGATAGTTTAGCGATTATCTTAGCGAGTGAGGCCGATTTTGTCATTGTTGGTCAGGCGAAAAACGGGCAAGAAGCCCTTGACTTTGTTCAAAAACAACCGTGTGATTTGGTCTTAATGGACATCAATATGCCAGTGATGGATGGCATTGAATCCTGTGCGAAAATTAAAGAAAAGTTTCCTGAGATTAAGGTGATTATGCTTACCACTTTTCGCGATTTCCGTCATATACATCAAGCGTTACATGCGGGGGCGAGTGGGTATTTACTAAAAAGTGACGGTGTTCAAAACCAAATAACGACGATTAAGAACGTTTATAACGGACACGCTGTTATGAGTGAAGCCGCCCTTTTAGCTTTGACGCAATCACGCAATGCCGAGGCCTTAACGGAAAGAGAAAATAGCTGTATGGAACTCATTGCACACGGGTATTCCAACAAAGAAATTGCCAAGCGTTTATATATCGGTGAAGGGACCGTGCGCAATGTGATTAGTATCATTCTTGATAAGTTGATGCTGAGAGATCGCACACAAATCGCGATTTACTATTGGCAGACACTCGATCATCACTAACGCCTCAGGGCGTTTTTTTATTGTGTACATACGCATCTTTTTTGAAAAGTATGAAGTATAATAAAGACACACATTATGAGGAGGGGTTTAATGAAACTCGCTAAAATACTAGCATTGATAGGTGTCATTGCCATGACCATTGCTTTGCTCAATGGATTTATTAATGGCGATTTTTTTGAGGATGGCAGTGTTCTTTTAAACAATCCATGGGGAGTTGTATCTTTGGTTGATCTCTATGTCGGGTTTATGCTTTTTTCTATCTGGATTTTTATTCGGGAACCGTCTTGGATGGCCAAGATTATCTGGATTGTGTTAATGATGGTTTTTGGATTTTTGACGGGCAGTGTTTACGTTTTTCTTAAGTTGATGCAATCGGCTGATCTTAAAACATTTTTCTTAGGTAATCACACGAATGAAGACACTCGTTAGAGAGCTTTACGGAGAACTATTACTCGTTTTACGGGGAAAGACACTGGATTTATTGTTGCCACCGCTTGTGTTTTATTTAACTTACAGTTTTACTGAGTTAAACATCGCGCTCATTGTTGCGGTTGTTTTTGGTGTTTTACTCAATGTTTATCGCATTGTTCATAAGCAAAAATGGTGGTATGCGTTGTTTGGCATGTTCGGCGTTTTAATCGCGAGTGGCTTTGCTTTTTTTAATCAAAATGCTTCGGATTACTTTTTGCCTGATATGATAGGCAATGTTTTAGTCGTTATTATCGTTTTGATTTCGTTGATCGTTAAACGGCCGATTGCGCTTTACGCAAGTCACATTACCCGTGGGTTTCCAATGCCGTGGTTTTTCCGTAAAGATATCTATCCTGCCTATTGGGAAGTTTCGATTCTTTGGTTGATCTATTTGACATTGCGTGGCAGCATTGAAATCGGCTTTTACCTACGTGGTAACTTAGAAGGATTAGTGTGGTTTACAACCTTAGCAGGGGTGCCGATGTTGCTTGCGGTTTTAATCGCGAGTTATATTTATGGATTGTGGCGTTTAAGAACTTTGAAAGGACCGAGTGTCGATGAGTTTTTAGCGGGAAAAGAACCGCCGTTTGAAGGTCAAAAAAAAGGGTTTTAAGGTGGCTGATTCATGCAACTTGATGAAGAAAACAGCGAACACATGGGGTTGAGTATTGACAGTCTATTTGATTCAAGTATAATGAGTAAGTACCGGAAGTATTTAGGAGGTAAAATAATGAAAAAAATCGCAATGATGTTTTTAGCTGTTTTCGCGGTGACCGCGTTAGCTGCGTGTAGTAGCGGACCCTACACAGTTCAGCTTGATACGATGGGTGGCGATAGTCTGCCGTCGATTATGACAGATAGCAATGGGCGATTAAATTTGCCCGTTCCTCAAAAGGAAGGCTATGTTTTCACAGGCTGGTTTAGTGATCAAGCGTATACTAACCATGTGACCACTTGGAGTGTTGTAAGCAATGATGATGTAATACTGTATGCCCGTTGGGAAGAAAAAACGGATTTACCTTACAGTAACTTGATGAATGATACGCAACCGATTGTGACGATTGAAATTGCCGGTTATGGTGTTATTCAATTGCAACTCTTTCCTGCTTTAGCCCCCAATACTGTCAATAACTTTTTGAAGTATATTGAGTTAGGCTATTACAACGGTGTGACATTCCATACTGTCGCAGAAGATTTTATGATTCAAGGGGGTTATGTTGAAGAACCACTTTGTGCAATTGCGGGTGAGTTCCGTCAAAACGATTTTAACAATCCTGTGAAACATCTTCGTGGGATTATTTCTATGGCACGAACTCGTGAGTTTGATTCAGCAACAAGTGAGTTTTTCATCCTTCAGACTGAACGGGTGACCCTCGATGGCTATAATGCTGCTTTTGGTGGTATGATCGGGGGCTTTGATGTGCTTGACGCGATTGCTTCTGTTGAGGTTGACGAGTACGGTAGACCGAAAGAAATGATTGTCATCACTCGCATTACTGTCAACACCAGAGGAATCAATTACGGTGACCCACTTTGTGTCAATTAATTGAGGGAGCCAAGCCCTTGCGTTTTCTAGAAAGCGGTTACATTTCTAGGAAGTTCATAACCAGAGCGTTAGAATGCTTAGTTAAAAACTTTATAAACGGCTTAATATTGAGATAAACGCTAAAAAAAACATTTAAGTTTTAGTGAATATATCTTGAAAAAGCGGTGAATAGGTGGTATTATTTTAGCTAAAGAAACGAACCTGTTGGAATTGTGATTGTGTCAATCCTTTTTTAGTATCGTGGATAGAATGTTTTATTCAGGGTTGCTATAAGAGGTTTTCACCACTATTTCCCTCGCTGTAGGTGTGTTTTGCCAGTGTCGATTAAGATAGATAATATCTTGATTATTGCCTTTTTATCATGTATAATAGGGATATCATTGGTGCGAAATGACTCAAAGCGAAAAGAAATGGGGGGAAAGATATTGTCGCGCTTCACGACTAAGCAGCAATGTCATGGTATCGATCTCTAAAAAAGATAGGGACGTTTTGAAAGTTTCACAGCAACAAAATTTGGTTACAAAAAAATTAAAATAATAAAAGGAGGTACAGGGGTGTCGAGAAGTATGACACCTAAGAGAAATTTATGAAGAATTTTAGAAAAATCTTTTTAGCTTTCGCATTCTTGTTTGCAATCTTTGCATTAACAGCGTGTGAAGGTACTGAAGGGATCCAAGGACCTGCCGGACCACAAGGCGTACAAGGACCTGCTGGACCAACTGGCCCACAAGGACCTAGCGGACCTACTGGCCCACAAGGTATGACTGGCCCACAAGGACCTATGGGACCTGAAGGACGTCCAGGAGCGGACGGACGCGAAGTTGAAATTCGTGTAAACGATGACTACATTCAGTGGCGCTATGTAGGAGAATCTGCATGGTTACCTGTTATTTCACTAGAAGCACTTGAAGGTGAAGATGGTGTAGATGGTCGCGAAACCGAATTAGCTGTCGTTGACGGAGAGCTTTTCTGGCGTTATGTTGGTCAAGAGCAATGGACGCTACTTGCTGACTTAATGGAATTGTTAACGGTCGTAGAACCCGATCCTGAACCAATCGTTGGTATTATTCAAATTGAACAAAAACTTGTTATACCAACTGCTGGCGATGACATTTTACGTTTGGTTTTAGCTGACCGTACATTAGACTTAAACGCTAATGTATTCTTGTATAACTCAAGAAATCAATTCTTAGAGTTTGGCGATGTTGACGTATTTGCTGACTTAACTGCTGGTGGTCGCGTGACTGATGTAATGGTTAATGCTGCTGGCGAAATCGTTTCATTACGCTATTTAAGTAGTAATACTAACATCCGTAGCACTTCAGCAGGCATTGCTGTTGGTGCTCAAGTACGTATTCCTTATGGCGAAACGGTTGATTATGTGTTATCAAGAATTGGACAAAGTCCAGCGAATGAGCAACCACAATCATACCAAATTCAAGGCCGTCATAAAGTATCATCTACATCAAACTGGACAAGTTGGGCGAACATTAATTCAGGTGCACTCGGCAATCCTGCACGTTTCGATGAAGAGTTCCGTCTACGTGTAACCGCTGAAGATGGATCAACTGAGCTTTATGATATCGTCTTCTATACTGACCAACAAACTGTCTTATCACTCATTCCTACCTACAATCCAGCCATCCATCCTTTCGTTGAGATTGATGGTCATACGATTAGAGTTGAGACAGAGGTTACAGAAGCAGAGTTATTAGCTGTCTTATTTACTGCAAGAAACCCACGCCACCAAGCGGATAATACTATTGAAGTATTTAACTCTGAGTTTGAAGACAAAAATCAAACATTCCTCTTTACTGGGGATAAAGTTCTTGTTACATCAGACTGGGCTACTCCAGCGGCTTCAAGAACTAGACTTTACGTTATCGAAGTTGTGCCAAGCAACAACACCGTCTTAGTTTCTGACGATAAAGATGTTATGACTGTTGGAACAAACGTTCTTAACTTCGTTTGGAACGCAGACCTCAACACCGTGATTGCAGAAGTTGGCGCACGTACAGCAAACGGTAAAGAATTTACTTGGGAGCTCCTCTTTAAAGGCGAAGAAATTGACTTAACTGATGAAATCGTAACCGGTCAAGATATCAATGATGACGATATTCTTGAGCAAATCGGAAACGTAAGAATCCGTGATATTAAAGCGTTAGGCTCATTAGCACTCGTTATTACGGCTGAAGATGGCACTACGACAGCGTCTTACACATTCGTTGAAAGACCAAGTAGAAGTAAAGCAATTGAATTTATTGCTGAATTACCATTTGGTGCTGCATTTAACGTAAATGAAATAGACAAAGAAATTGAACTTCCTTATGCACTTCTTACCGCTGATCTTGCTGGTTTATTAGTTAAATCTGATGAATCACCACTTGGATCACTTGTTATTACAAACGCAGATGGCAATCCTAAGTCAAACCCACGCTTCTTCACTGGCGATAAAGTCAGAGTAAGCGCTGCAGATGGCACAGTACCAGCTGACGTTTATACCGTCGTTGTTAACATTGACATCGATGACACTAATTTATGGTTAGTTGAAAATCCAGTTGTAACGGATATCGCAGGTCTTAACTTAAGTGTATTACCTGAACCTGCAAGAGGAACTAACACAACACTTGCTATGCTCATGAATGATCTATATTTAGCAGGACGTTATCAAACTGCAAGAGCATACTGGGTTAACGAAGACTCAGATAAAGTTTATGTTACAAACATGAATACTGTATTACACAGTCACTTCATTTCTACTACACTCCCATTTGAAAATGACATTCCGAATCTTTGGATTGAAGTTACCGCATTAGACGGTGTAAGTGTAGAAAACTATCAAGTTACATTAGATTACGATACATCGACGATCCTTGAAGTTAAAGATGACGTGGACTATATCGTAAGCATTGTTGGATCTGTCATTACAGTTCATGCTGAATTAGGCATTAACCAACCAGTTAGAGTAAGAGATTTAGTTGAAGGATTAGATCTTGGATTCCAAACTATTACTCTTCAAAGAAGTAGTACAGGTGGTAATGTTGGCTTAACTACAACTACAGCATTAACTAGTTCAACATTCTATGATCAAGCAACGGGTGATGTTGACTTACAAGTTACTGTTTCAGCACAAGACGATCGCATGATTGCAGCGGTTGACAACGAAGCAGTCTATACTATCGTTATCGAACTTAACACTGCAACTACTCCAGATACTGTTGCTAATCCAGCGGTTATTGAGCAAGTTGTTGGTGGCTTCATCGATGCGAAACCAGAAGTTATTATTCCAACTGGTTACCGTGCGACGACAGTTAACGATGTCTTAGCAGACCTAGATTTACTTGAAAACTTCCAAACTGCACGCGTTGTCAGAACAAGCACCGGTGCTGTTGTAAGTGGTTCAACACTTAACCAACCATTATCAAACTTCATCGTAGCGGGCGTTGTTGACTTAACTGTTGAAGTTAGCTCACAAGAAGTTCGCCTCATTACTGCAGTTACGACTGTTGGCGAGTTTGAAATTAACTTGATGACTAAGTTAAGTGATACAGCTGTATACGATGTTCCAGGACAATCTGTATACACTATCGGCTTCGGTGGTAACATTGAAGTTGACTTCGGCACAACAATTGCACAATTACTTGGCGCAATTGATGCCAATGAAGCTTACCAAAGAATTTCTGTTGTTACGAATGAATACGTAGCAAGAACTTCAGGCGCATTAGCTACTGGCAACCTACTTAAAGTTGTTGCACAAGATGGTACAATTGAGTATCATGTGATTGAAGTAGGACCTGCACCAGCTCCACTTCCAAGCGGTGACGTAAGTCTTGATGCATCTAAATACGATTTAATCGTATCTGTTGATGGATTATACATCGTCATTATCGAAGGAACTGAAGTTGCTGAGTTAATTGCTGAGCTCGAAGATGTTACAGCTAGAGGTTACACATTACATAATTCAGAATTTGACTTGAAAACTGAAGATGACATTTTCACTTATGACATCCTCAGAGTAGAAGCTGCGAACGGAACTGTCGCATTCTATAGAGTTATTGAATTAGTTAAAGAGTAATCGAAGGTTAACTTATTAAAGATTTAAGTGGTGTCCTCGGACACCACTTTTCTTTTACTCTAAACGTTCTGTAGTAGACATTTACTCATAGTTTTGATAAAATAAATCTGAGGAGTGATACTATGAAAAGATGTATTTTAACAATATTAGTTCTCATTTTTGTTTCTTTTCAAGGTTTGAGTTTTTTTGAGACTCAAGCAGCTGTATTAGAACTTGAGGAAACGAAAGATGTCTACACTGATTCTAGCGAACTAGAAAAGCATGAACCCGAACCTTCCATCGACGTTGATTGGCGCTTTGACAATCGTTTTGAAAGTGCCTTAAATCAACTCAATACCTATCGTAACGTTAGGGTCTATACATACCAAAGTGACCAATTTTCACTGTTTTCGACCTATACAGGGATGAGTCAAGAATATTCCATTACCAATCCTATAAGCAGTGTCTTTGGTGGCGTAATCTATATCTACCCTGAAGTTGTTATGAATGGCATGTATTATAAAACAACGCTCCGTCATATTTTGAGTGCACTTGATCTTGAGAAAAATTTCCAAACCGCTGAGGTGTACGCAGGCGATGCGTTAGTGCCTCTTGCTTTGTCGAATACTGTTCTTGATCGAACCATCGAAAACTACCTAACCGATACCTTCTTCATTCGAATTATTGGTCAAGACCAACGACTCGGTTTTGTCGAGGAAAACTATCAAGATTATACTTTTGTCATAGAAGAGCCTCTGAACGATACAAACCTTTACTTAGAAGCATCGCAAGAGGTTGTTTTGTTTGATGGCATGACATTAACCGTGGATGAAGGTACGACAGTTCATGATTTGCTTGGTGTGATTGATCGACTGCCATATTTTCAAAATGTCGCAGTGGTTGATAACGAATATGAGCATAAACCTCAAGGCGAATTATTTACCTTTAATTATCTTCTTTTACAAGCCCAAAATGGCGATTTAAATAAGTTTCCGATTGTGATGATTCCTGAGGTCGTTATCGATCCCTCTTTCTATGACGTCAGCCTTATGAGTATCGAGGGTATCTTAACTGAGATTGAGGATTTAACCATTACTGTCGTCGCAGGAACAACATGGCAAGAGCTAGTGGCAGAACTCGAAGCCCAAAACCCAAACAGAACTTATGAAATGATTACCTCTTCAGGTACTCCTAAAGTTAGAGATGAAATCTATACTTACGACCGTTTAGTCGTCCTTGCTGAAGATCAAGAAACAGAGGCAATTTATACCGTAATTGAACTCGTTGATGAGGAATAAAGTTTATGAAAGCGGTGCATGGACAATGCGCTGCTTTTTTTATCGATAAGCATTTACAATCAAGCGCTTTTTTGTTAGAATATAATGAGTTTAAAGAGGTGATTTAAGTGAAAAAACTATGGTTAATTGCAGTGGTTATATTAACGGGTGTGCTGATCTATGTTGCCGTGACAGACCCTCCTGTTTATTCCGAGAATGTTACTATTGTTTCAACTGATGAAGCGGTAGCACGTATTAATGATAATGTCATTACTGTCCTTCGAGGGACCCAGGTTAATCAACTTTCAGCGATATTACAAAGCTCAGATAATAGTAAAGTTACGATAGTGATTGCTAATAACGAAGGGTCTGAAAAGAGTTTGCCGATGCTTTACGATTTTGATCAAGTGATTGTGACGGCCGAAGATCGTGAAACAGTGAAGGCCTATCAAGTGCGCCTTGTTGATGATTTTGAGTAATCGTTTTAAGACTTTGATTTCAAAGTCTTTTTTTATTGACTCGGTCTATTTTTTTAGCTTTAGTGTTTATCTCTTCACAAAAATACGGTATACTATACTGTCAATGAAATATCGCTTAAAGGATGATTTGATGAACAATAAATGGTTGCGATTAAGTATAATTGTTATGCTAATACTAAGTCTTCAGTTTTTGCCAAGCAATAGTCGTGATGAGACCGTTGATGTGACGGTAATCTCATCGTTTGACAATGACAATAAAGCTTTGATTCAATCCATGTCAAAGGTTCCTCAGGGAACGACACTGTCCTTGCAGGACACCCTCTTAAGGAGTGAGGGCTACCAATTT
>SKFS01000164.1 GCA_007117885.1 Candidatus Izemoplasma sp. | reverse complement strand
CCTGGTGACAATAGCGAAGTGGTCACACCTGTTCCCATTCCGAACACAGAAGTTAAGCACTTCAGCGCTGATGGTAGTACATTGTGCGAGAGTAGGACGTTGCCAGGCTTCTTTCTTTTTATTTAAAAAAATTTTTGTCAAATAGATAAATAATCCCAGCTGCCTCAATAGCTCAGTTGGTTAGAGCACTTGACTGTTAATCAAGGGGTCCTAGGTTCGAGTCCTAGTTGGGGCGCCATTTAGATGGCCCGTTGGAGAAGCGGTTTAACTCACATGCCTTTCACGCATGCATTCACGGGTTCGAATCCCGTACGGGTCACCAATTTAACGGTGTTAGATCTACAAATGTAGGTCTTTTTTTATTTCCTTTGATAGACTAATATAGCTATGCGTGATACAATAATCACGTACGTCTGAAAAACGAGGTGAAACATGGAAAAGACACTGAAAATTGATACAATTACGCTTAAGCTTAACTACCTTTTTTCGACGTACTATCATTCCCAAATTGATAATTATTTAACCGATCAAGCACCGATGTATGCGATTGCTTGTGAGGTGGTGGATACTTTGGTGCTACCAAAAGATAAACCGTTACGAACCAGTCCAAATCAAACCTTGTATGAAACCGATGAAGGCTATGCTTTATACGTTGATTATCAAGGAAAGTTAGCCCATCGTTTAAGTATTAATCACGCAAAAACGACATACCGTTTAACCCTTCTTCGCGATGCGTATGAAAACTTAGCGGAAGCGGAATATGTTATTACAGGGATGATTTTTTTTGATATCGCCTACCGTCATAAACTGATTTCACTTCATGCATCGGCCGTGGTTGTTGAGGGTGGTGTTGTCCTATTATCAGGCCCTTCAGGAACAGGGAAATCAACATTGGCAAAACGTTTGGTTGAGGTTGCAAACGGAATGATTTTAAACGATGATAAACCGCTTTTATCTTATCAAAAAGAAGAGGTTGTCGTACTCAGTTCACCTTGGTCAGGGTCTTTAGGGTTAAACCGTAATGCCCGAGTTCCTCTGAAGCAAATTCTTTTTTTAAGGCAAGCCACGAGTAATTATTTTAAAGCGATGGATAAAAAGGAAAAACTCATAGAGTTAATGCGTAATATTTATCGACCTAAAAGCCATGATCAACTAGATATTGCTCAAGAAAACTTCGAACATTTACTTTTGCATGTGCCGATGAGACGGTATTATTGCACGAACTCCATGGAAGCTGCCAACGTTTTACTTGAGGACTTAAAAAATGATTAAACACAAGCTTCGTGTGGTCGGGCAGTTTATTTTGAGTATCTTTATTTTAGTTTTAGGTGTAAACATGATGATTCGTAGTCTCTTTGGGCCTGCACCTTGGGATACTTTTACCTACCATCTTCATAGCTTACTGAACATCACATTAGGTATGAGTGCCTTATTGATTCAGTTGGGCTTAATTACAATTATTATCTTGCTTAGAAAGTCGTTTAAGTATCTCTACATCACTTCATCGATTATCACGATCGCTATCGCGTTTGATTTTTGGGATCTCATCGTCTTTCAAGATTACTATCCAGAAGCCTTTGAGTTACGTATTATGTTTTACATTGGCGGCATGTTTTTACTTAGCTTTGGCTTAGCACTCCTTGTTTTAACGCGCTTTAAAGCGACGGTCATCGATGAGTTAATGCTTATCGTGATGGAGCGTTTTAAAACACAAAAAGTCTTTTTTCCGAGAATGATGATTGAAACATTAGGTTTAGCTTTAGGTCTTATGACGGGACTACTGGCTGGGCTGGGGTTGGGATTAATCAATCAAGGAACACTTTTTGTCACACTTGTACTGCCGTATTTTTTAAGTCTGCAAATGCGCTGGATGACACCGATTTTCGATGTCAATCGCCCGTTGGAATCAGAATAAAGCAATAAAAAAAGCCATTTTTTGGCTTTTTTAATAGTTTGTTAGTTTGCGGTAAAAAATAGCGCGAGTTTGCATGTAGTAAGGTTGAACGTATAAGACATAAAGAATACCAAATGTCAAAGCGCTTAAAATAAACCAGCCAATAAAGCTTAAATCAATGACAAAAAGCTCGAATTTGTGCCCGTTCATCAGTTCACGACTTTTTGTAATGGCGTTTTTATGGTCGTCGTCAGACATGGCTTCATCGGCTAAAATAAACGGTACCATGGCGTAAGCGTAATGCTTAATAATGCCAGGGATAATTAATAGGAGCGTCCATAAGAATGTGAATATGGCACGCAATACTAACATCAGTACATTGTTTAAATAAAACTCTTGTCTAAACCCATCAAAAACCACTTTTAAATCGGTTTGGTCTTCATAATGAAGCTTCATAAAGAGCTTTGCTTCACCGACATAAATAGGGAAGACGAAAATGACGAGGAGTCCAACGGAAGCTCCCGCTACCGCAGAAACTAAAACAAGGGCGATTAAGACCCCAATCACGGCAACACTGTATTGCAGTTTAAAACGTTGTTTCGCTAAAGCTTTCATTTCTCTTCTTTGCATAACAATCTCCTTTTTGCTGTTTGACTCTATTATAACAACATTATCATGGCTTGTATAGAGGGATTAAGTAAGCTATAATTGACGATATAAAGAAGGTGATTTTATGTGTGGTCGTTTTACCTTAACAGTGACTCAAGAGACGTTAAATCAGTACTTGTATGAAGTGTTTGACCTCCCTTATACTAAAGCGGTTTCTCATCAACCGAGATATAATATCGCTCCAAGTCAAGAGGTTCTTGCAGTCATTCATGACGGCGAAAAATACCGTGTGGGCAAACTAAAGTGGGGTTTTGTCGCGGGTCAAGGGAAAAAACAGTCTAAACCGTTTAGTGTTATCAATATTCGCCAAGAGTCATTAACAACAAAACCAATGTTTCAACAAGCTTATCGGTCTAAACGCTGTTTGATTCTTGCGGATGGCTTTTATGAGTGGCATCAGGAACAATCAAAGAAACAAGCTTACCATATTACCTTGCCAAAGCAACCGATTTTTGCATTTGCAGGGTTATGGAATAGTTATTTAGATTCAGCAAACGAAAAACAGTACACGTGTGCGATCATTACTACGGAGTCTGTTGAATCAATCGCTACGATTCATCACCGTATGCCAATCATTCTTGATCGATCAAACCACGCCGATTGGTTGCGTCCTTTAGAAATATCTGCAGAACAAGTGCTCAGTGCTGCCCAAAGCGATTTTAGTTTGATGAAGGTGTCAAACTATGTTAATGCGGTAAGCCACGATGATAAGGCGTGTATTGTACCTTTATCACCCTAACGATAAGAAGAATCTGTGAAGATTCTTTTTTTAATAAGGTATTGTGTAATAAATAGTACTGTGTTATAATTAGATGAGGTGATAGGATGAATGCCCAGTTTAAACGCGGAATTATTGAGCTTTGCGTCTTATCCGTGTTGGTCGAAGAAGACTTATACGGCTATAAGATAATCCATGAACTCTCTCAGTATATTGACGTGAGTGAGAACACAATTTACCCGATTTTGCGTCGTCTTACAAAAGAGGACTATTTTGAAACTTATCTACAGGAATCGCAAGAAGGGGCGCCAAGAAAGTATTATAAAATGACGGAAAACGGCTTTGTTTACTATTTAAAACTTCGTGAAGAGTGGGATGCATTTATCGGTGGTGTGTACCGAATTATTAACCAAGGAGGAAAAAAGAATGAAGACATTTTTAGACGATTTAAGAAGCGCTTTGAAAGCGAAGAAAATTAATCCAATCGAGATTGAGGATATTGTCACTGATCATCGTGATATGATTGAATCCGCAATGGCGGAAGGTTTATCAGAAGAAGACATTATTGCTAAGTTTGGTGACCCTAAAAGAATTGCTGAGGCTTTAGCGGATGATGAAAATGGTGAATCAAGCACAAAAAATGAGCAAACCAACGCGCCCATTAAAGAGTTTTTGCTTGATGAAGCTGCCCTGTCGATTGAGACTGATCTTGCGAATGAAACGATGTCATATCGTCGTGTTGAAGGTGAAAAAATCCGTGTTTTATCAGTAGGGGATAAAGATGTATCGCAATACGATATTCAAATGAAACATCAAAAGCTAACGATTAAAGCGCCTAAGCTTAAACAAATGCTATCGTTTATTCAAAAACATCAAAAGATAGAGTTTATAGTTGAGATTCCTAAGGAAATGAAAATTAGTACGCTAAAGCATAGTACGTTGAGCGGCCATACGCATTTCCGTGATTTATCTGGATCACAAGTTGAACTTAGTACTGTAAGTGGTGATGTTACCATGAAGAATCTTGAGTTTGAAACACTTCGTTGGTATACGGTTAGTGGTGATATCGATGGATTAGCGTTAATCTGTGATACGGTGAAATCCTCTCAAGTAAGTGGTGATGTTCGCATTGAGAACGCACGCATTGATAAAACTATAGATTTTGATACGGTGAGTGGAGACATCGAAATTAACGACGCTACAGCCGATATGTGTAAGTTGAACAGTGTCAGTGGTGATTTAATCGGTAAGGAGTTTTACCCAAATAAGATTGCATTAAGTTCGGTGAGCGGTGACGTGAAACTGTATCATAAAGAGAAGCGCCATGTTGAGATTGTCTCAAAAAGTTCACTGTCAGGAAAAATCAAGATTCACGCAAACTAAAAGCCGCATTATTATCGCGGCTTTTTCTCTACTTCAATACGGTCACCAGCTTGAACGGTACCGCCTTTGATAACCCGTGTAAAAATACCCTCTCTAGGCATGACACAATCGCCAACCTTATGAAAGATTTCACAGCCATGATGGCACTCTTTACCAATTTGAGTGACTTCATGCAATGTTTCCCCAACACGGAGTATCGTACCGATGGGGAGTTCATAAAGAATTAAACCTTCAGTCGTAATATTTTCAGCAAAGATGCCAGGTTTTAAATGACTCAGGCCGCCCATCTTTGCGAGTTTATCAAAACTCTCAAGTCCAAGCAAACTGACCTGACGATGCCATTTGCCAGCGTGAGCATCGTTTTCTAAACCAAAGTCTTCAATAAAGTTTCCAACCTCGATGGGCGTTTTAATAACGCCTTTTTTTTCACTTAAGTTCACTGCGATAACTTTAGCCATAATGCGCCTCCTTATTTTCTGTTCGTTGATAATGTCCGCTGTTTCCACCGGATTTTTCAATGAGATACATGGCATCAATGCGCATGGCGCGATCGATACTTTTCGTCATATCGTAGACGGTTAACGCAGCAACACTCACTGCGGTTAAGGCTTCCATTTCAACGCCTGTTTTGCCCTCGGTCATCACGGTTGCGATGAGTTTTAATGACGCGTTCTTTGGGTCTTCAAAAAAACTAATATCGATGTGAGAAAGTGATAAAGGATGGCACATAGGTATGAGCGTATGTGTGGCTTTAGCGGCTTGGATTCCTGCCACTTGGGCGACCGCTAATACATCGCCTTTATGCAACCCACCCTCAAGGATTCTTTTCAGTGTTGCGGGGTTCATGGTAATGATGGCTTGTGCTTTTGCGATCCGTTTCGTGACGTTTTTGTTTGAGATATCGACCATATGAGCCCGGCCTTCTTGATTAATATGAGTCAGCTTCATCTTTAGCCTCCTATTTTATTCATTGAACGATGAATAGGGTTTGATTTTTTGTTTAATTGATGCTGTTTGGGTTTTTGTTCGATGGCCGATTTAAAAATCTCAATCAGCTCTTGTTGGTTGTGTTTCCGCATGTCAATTTCGTTGTTTGTGTGTAAACAAGGTTTGAGTTTACCATCGGCTGTCAAACGCAAACGGTTGCATTGATCACAAAAGTGGTGGCTGATTGGATTTATAAACCCAATTTTTCCTCTTTTGTTTTTAATGGTGTAAACTTCAGCGATTAAGTGCTTTTGTTCAAACATGAGTTCAGGGTATTTTTTTAGGATTTCATCTTTGGAAATATAATGGGTTTTATAATCATAGTTTAAATGACCTATGGGCATTAATTCGATAAAGCGTACTTGAATATCAAAACGGTCCGCTAAAGCGATAAAGTCTGGAATTTCGTGATCATTGATGCCACGAAGCAGCACTGCGTTGAGTTTAATCGGCATCATCTCATTTTCAATGAGTTCTTGAATAAGTTGCTCATGTTCGAGGTGCAGGGTTGATTGGGTAATGGTTTTATAGGTTTCCGGGTTTAAAGTATCCAGGCTCATATTAATCCTTTTCACGCCGGCATCTTTTAATTTTTTAACGTTGCCTTTTAAGCGTAAACCATTGGTTGTCATAACAATTTCTTGAACACCAGAAACCTGGGAGATTTTTTCGATTAATGTGTAGATTCCTTTACGCACTAACGGTTCTCCACCGGTGATACGGATTTTCTTTAAACCTATCTTAACCGCTGCATTCACTGCCTCGATAATCTCTTCATCGCGCAAAATATCGCGGTGCGATTTTTTATCAACGCCCTCTTCGGGCATACAATAAAAGCAGCGTAAATTACAGCGATCGGTCACACTGATTCGTAAGTAGTCAATTTCTCTTTGGAAATGATCTTTCATGATAGTCATCCTTACTCGGAGAGAATTTCTCCGCTTTTTTCACAATCATACCCACCCATACGCTTCAGTTTCATCTGAAATGCTGGGTTTTTTAATGTTGCGATGAACGCTTTGACGAAGGGCAGTTCAAGATGGGGTTTATAGACGATAAAATCGTAGTGTTCCAAGCCAATTGGAATAAAATCTAAGTGATAGATGTTGGCCACACTCTGAATCCCAAGACCCACATCGTACTGGCCGTTTTTTATCGCCGAAGCCACCATGGTGTGGGTAGGGAGTTCGTAGTTATACCCTTGGATTTCCTGAGGTGATAGGTTCTCTTGTTTTAAAGTGTAATCGAGAAACACCCGGGTGCCACTACCTCTTTGTCGATTGATGAAACGAACATCGCGTTTGACTAAATCATTTAAAGATTGAATGTTTTTAGGATTATTTGGTTTGGTGTAAAGACCTTGAACACGACCAACACCACGAATGAGGACATAGTCTTGACTCAAATATTTCTCAATGAGGTATTGGTTGTACACACCATCGTTGTGTAAAAGATGCACAGGCGCGATATGACACTCATTGGTTTGCATCGCCATGACACCCCCTAAACTGCCGACATGGGTACTTGATAAGGTCATGCCTTGATCGCGCATGAAAGCATCGATTTCATCGAGTAGAATATCATGGGAACCGATGACAGTTAAGCGTTGATCAATTTCATGAAGCGGTTTTAATAACCAAACATCCGCTGTTTCTTTTGCTTCAAAACCTTCTTTATCTTTGGGAACGACTAACAGACCGTCCGCTTCAACAACGCTTGTAGTAATCCCGGCACCACGGTTTAACGGTGTTGCGGTAAAGGTGTCAGTCACTTTATTGAGTTTAACTCTAACGAACTCAGTGCTATCTAACGAAGCATAAAGACGTTTAGTCAACTGTGCTTTGACGATGTTCGGTGTTGCATAGGGTTGGCGCAAAGAAGCGAGGATAAGTGGTTTGATAAAGAACTCAAATGCTAAGTAGGTCGACACGGGATAACCTGGCACCCCGATAACAGGGGTGTGATGGATGGTGCCAATTAATGTGGGTTTTCCAGGCTTAATGGCAACACCGTGAACATGGACGACACCGTGTTTTTCTACGAGGCTTCGAACGAAGTCTTTAGATCCTGCACTACTCCCGGCACCAATTAAAACTAAGTCGTAGTGATTAACGGCCTTGAGTACTGCGGCTTCAAGAAGGTCAAACTGATCCTTTACAATCTCGTGTATCGTCGGTTGCACGCCAAGATCTTTAAGAGCGTTTTCTAAAAAGAAGGAGTTCGAGTCGAGTATTTTGCCTGTGGATAACTGATTGGCATCACGAATAATCTCATCGCCGGTAGGCATTACAATGACACGGGGGACTTGAATGACTTCAATTGTTTTGACGCCTCCCGCTAACATCGCCGCGATATCGATGGGTCGGATTTTATGGAACTTTGGAATAATCGGCGTTTTTTCAACGATATCTTCACCGATAGGACGAATGTTTTGATACGGTGCTATCGATTTGATGATGGTCACAGCGTTGTCAGTTCTTTCCACTAAATCTTCGATTTTAATCACCGCATCGTAAGGTTCAACGAGGGGGTTACCGGTGTTTATATTAATAAACTGAGGCTTTCTTAATGTAATAGGTGTTGACTCCGTCGCTTCTTCTGTGTCTTTGGCAATCACGGCGATGCCATCCATCGCACTGGCATTGTATGACGGTGAGGATACATTTGCGATAACGGGGTTATAGGTAATACGATTTAAACTGTTCTTCACATCAATGGTCGTTTTTTTAAGTGGGATTAGCCCATGATTGATTAGTTGAGCCTGGGCCTTTTCTAAGGGCATGTTTTTTAAATAGATGTTTCGTTTCATCATAACCCTCCTAACCGATAGACACGGACTGTATCGCCTTTTGAGTAGCCTTCATCACCGGCGTCCATCACAATGTAGCCGTAAGCATCTTTTAAGGCACGAATCATGCCAGATTTAGAGTGGATTGGGTGAACAAGAAGGGGTTGACCCATTTCAACCGTGACGAGTTGATAGGTTGTTCTTCCTTGAGCACTGGCTAAGTTTTGCGATAAGATCCCTTCTATATAAGGAGTTATGTCTAGTTCGTCGAGGCCATATATGGCGCGATAAATGGTGGGAAAAAGCGTTTGTAAAACCATATAAGCACTTGTGGGTTGTCCAGGAAGGCCGATGAACAAACGATGATTGTGTTTCGCTAAAACGGTGGGTTTCCCTGGTTTTATGTTGATGCCATGAACAAATACATCGGCGTTTAAGGCTGCCATAACGTTGTAGGTGTAATCACGATCGCCGACAGAGCTACCTCCTGAGGCGAAAACTAAGTCATAAGTTTCAAGAGCGTTCTTAATGGTTTTTTCAAAAAGGGTAAAATCATCACGAATGACGATTGTATCCACAACATCCACATTCGCTTGGGTTAAATAATGCTTAATTGTGTGGGTATTAATATCGAGAATCTCACCGATGCTTAAAGGAAGCGTATCGGTAATTTCATCGCCGGTAGAAAGGAGGATAGCTTTAAGTTTTTGAAAGACATTTATCGTGTCTACACCCGCCGCTTTTAGGGCACCGATGCGGGTGGGCGTAATGCGCTGGTTCTTAAGGATAATCGGCGTGTTTTGTTTAACATCAGAGCCTTTAAGCAATACGTTTTCCCATTTAGAAACCCGTTTGTTAATAAGGATTTCATCGCCTAATGGATCGGTGTTTTCGATCATCACAACGGCCGTTGCATTAGCGGGGATATGCCCACCGGTGGGAACATAAATGGTCGTATTTTCATCTAAAGTGTCTTTACAAGGTTTTCCCATCTCTACGGAACCGAGGGGTTTGAGTGGCACAGGTGAACTTTGACTCGCTTGTGAGGCAATTTCATGGATCACGGCATAGCCATCAACAGTCGAACGGTGAAAATGAGGAATATCAATCGTTGAGTAGACCGTTTCTGATGACACATGGCCAAGGGCGTCCTCGACATTAACTTTGGCAGTTTTCAAAGGATAATCTTGGCATTTCTGTACAAGTAGTTTTTTGGTGTCTTCAATGGATTTAACGATAAACATGATGGCCTCCTAAAGCATAAGTAGCGTCTTGAAGGGATTCGATAAAAGCTTTATTATGACTTACGATGATAAATGTGATCTTAGATTTAAGCTGTTTAATCAGGGCAACTAACTGCTCGATGGACTCTAAATCAAGATGGGTTGTCGGTTCATCAAGCAAAAGGATGTCCGGTAGAAACAAAATACTTCGTAACATCGAGACTTTCATTTTTTCGCCAGAGGATAAAGCTTTAGCGGGACGGGAGAGTAACTCGTGAATGCCAAGAACCTTTGCGTAGTCCATTAAGTTCGCTTGATAGTTTTCAATGGGTAACTTTCGAATCTTAATGGGATAGATGATATTTTCATACACGCTGCGATTGAATAAAATTGGTTCTTGAAAGTGATAGGTGGCAAACCCTTGATAGTCAATCGATCCTTCATAAGGAATAAGACCCGCAATCGCTTTGAGTAAGCTCGTTTTACCGACACCGTTTTTTCCCGTGACAAAGGTGATTTTATGTTTGGCAAAGGTCACATTTGGATAGACGATGGAAAAGTTTGGGTACGACGTTTTCACGTTTTCGAGTTTAATCATAGAAATCACCTCTAAACTTCGCGATGATGGTATGAATCATAAACGCTAATAGAAGGAGTATCGTTCCCATCGCAATCGAAGCAGCATAGTTCCCCATGCTTGTATTGAGGGCGATATAGGTTGTCATAACCCGTGTTTCACCACGAATATTTCCGCCAACTAACATAATTGCCCCGACTTCACTGATAGCACGGGAGAAACCGAGAATGAGGCTGAGCAAAATAAACGGTTTTGTCTCAGTGAACAAAAGCAGTAACTGATGTTTTTTAGAGGCGCCTAACGTTGTCGCTGTAGCAATAATCTGTTGCTGGGTTTTTTCACTGGAGATAATAATGTTTCCCGTTACAATAGGAAAGACGAGTAAGGTTTGTGCGAGATACATCGCGGTACGTGTAAAGAGGAGATTAAGGTTACTTAAAGGCCCAGCGAGCACGAGTAAAACGATTAATCCAAGGACAACGGGGGGCACGCCCATAAACGTGAAAATGATTTTCTTAACCATTCGTTTTCCGGGAAATTTCGAGATACTTAAAAAAATCCCAAAGACAATGCCTAATAACCCGCCACTCAATGTTGCAAGAAGCGAAATGGCAAGTGATAAACCGATAATACTATAAATTTCTCGATCCAATGAAAAAAGTAAAGCGATGGCTTCTTTAAATCCTTCTAAAATCATAGTATCCCTCTATTCGTACGGATAAAACAACGGTTGTCCATTGATCCGGTAGTTTCGTATGAGCTCTTTTGCTGTTTCTGAGAGGAGCCAATCGTAAAGTAAATCAGCGAGTGTGTGATCCCGATTATGTCGATCACGGTGTACCTTTATCACGCCGTAATCATTTATTAGTAGAGGATGGTCTTCAAAAACAATGATTAAATCTAAACTGTCTTGCATTGCGAGGTAAGTGCCGCGGTCTGTTAACGTATAATAGCCCTTCTGTGAAGCCATCATTAATGTCGATTCCATACTTTGTCCAGTCTCTTTATAACGCGAGCCAAAGTCGTCTAGATTAAATCCAAAGGTTTCCCAAAGTGCGAGTTCACGTGCATGCGTGCCAGAAAGATCGCCTCTTGAAAAAAACGCTTCATCCGCGATTAAACGATGAACAAAATCTTCAAGAGAGGTGGTTTTAAGCGCACGAGGCCCGACATAAATAAAGTCGTTTACCATTAAAGGATGATGACGTTCCCCGTACCCAGCTTCGATAAAATCGAGTTCACGTTGCCGGTCATGAACGATTAAAATATCCGCCTCACCCAGCTCGCCGAGTCGTAAAGCCGCACCTGTGCCTACCGCAACAACCTTAACCTTCATCCCATATTGTTCTTCGAAATGAGGCAGTAAATACGCTAAAAGACCACTGTTTTCAACAGAAGTGGTCGTCACTAACCGAATCTCTTTACGTTGACAAGCACTTAGGGAAAAAATAAGTACGATAAGCAAAAATAGAACCTTCATAAACACCTCACAAAAAAGGTCTTTCACGTTAAAAAAGAAGTGAAAGACCAACTTCCTTTCCAAACGCGGGAGGCATAAACATTTCTATTTATACCCATGGGTTAATGTTCATAGTATTCTTTAGAACCATTAACTCGGAGTGTTTTCGTACTTATTATAACGTAATTTAGAGATTAATAATAGGGTTTTCATTCAATCAGTGTGCTATTTTAGAAATTGTATAATTTGATTGTTGTCATACAATTTTAATTTGATGTTTAAAACCCTTTACGTTATAATAAAGACATAAAATTAGAAAAGGGGGCATCATGATGTACGGATACATGGGTAAGATTTTACGGATTAATTTATCAAATGGGAGCATCAAGGTCGATGACTTAGATTTTGAATTGGCGAAGAAGTTTGTCGGAGGCCGTGGTTTAGGAACTAAAATGCTCTATGATGAGATTGATCCAAAAGTTGACGCCCTAAGCCCAGAAAACAAGATTATTTTTATGAATGGACCAATGTCTGGAACGCCCACACCTACAGGTGGACGCTATATGGTTATTACTAAATCACCATTGTCTGGAACCATTGCTTCATCCAATTCTGGTGGCACTTGGGGAGCAAGATTGAAGTATGCTGGCTACGATGGAATTATCGTAGAAGGTAAGGCCGATAAACCAGTGTATGTTGAGATTCATGAAGAGAATGTAGAGATTAAAGACGCCTCACATGTATGGGGAAAACTGGTCGGCGAAACTACCGATATTTTACAAAAAGATAAGGACACGAATGTTTTAGCGATTGGACCCGGTGGGGAAAAACTAAGCCGTATGGCTGCGGTGATGAACGAGCGGGATCGTGCTGCAGGACGCAGTGGTGTCGGTGCCGTTATGGGAAGTAAAAACCTTAAGGCGATTGTTGTGAGTGGGAAGAAGAAAGTCAACCTTTTCAATGAAGCGAAAACACGAGACAACAATAAAGAAGCAACGAACAAACTTAAGGAAAATCCAGTTACAGGACAAGGACTACCAACGTATGGAACAGCAGTTTTAGTCAATGTTATTAATGCGAATGGTGTATTACCGACACATAATTTCCAGAAAGGGTTCTTTGATGCAGCCGATGATATTTCGGGTGAAACCCTTGCTGAAAAGTATTTGTTACGTAAAGATCCATGCCACCGTTGCCCGATTGCTTGCGGACGTTATACTAAGACCGATAAAGTTGAAGGTGGCGGACCAGAGTATGAAACAATTTGGGCCTTCGGTTCAGATTGTGGTGTTAAAGACTTAGAAGCGATTATTGAAGCTAACCATTGGTGTAACCAGTATGGTGTTGACACTATCTCTGTAGGCGCTACACTTGCTGCTGCAATGGAGCTTAAAGAAAAAGGACTTTTAGAAGACGTTGATTTCGAAGGCCATGCACTTGATTTTGGCAATGCCGAAGCGATGGTGTATTGGACGAAGAAGATTGGTGCACGTGAAGGCTTTGGAGATAAGATGGCTGAAGGCTCATTGCGTCTTTGTAAAGAATACGGCCGTGAAGATCTTTCCATGACAGTTAAAGGATTAGAACTTCCTGCGTATGATCCGCGTGGAGTGCAAGGCCATGGTTTAACGTATGCGACGAGTAATCGCGGCGGATGCCATGTCCGTGGTTACATGATTTCACCAGAGATTTTAGGCTTACCAGATAAACTTGATCGTTTAGAGTTGAAAGATAAACCACTTTGGGTGAAGATTTTCCAAGACTTAACGGCGTTTATCGATTCAACGGGATTATGTTTATTTACGTCATTCGCACTGGGTGCCGATGATTATGCGAATATTTATAACGCAATTGTTGGGACTGAGTGGTCAGGTGATGATGTGTTAAAAGCCGGTGAGCGTATTTATAATATCGAGCGTCAGTTTAACTTAGAAGCGGGTATTATGCCGGATCAAGACACTTTACCTAAACGCTTATTAGAAGAAGAGATGCCTGAGGGACCCTCTAAAGGACACATTCATCATCTCGATAAACTCTTACCTGAGTATTATGAGCTAAGAGGCTGGGATGCTCAAGGCTTCCCAACGAAAGAGAGATTAGCAGACTTAGGATTATAGAGAGGCTGGAAGAGGAATGGATGGGAAACCATTCATTCCTTGTTATTTATGAAGAAAATCTACGTAGAATTAACGAATCGTTGTAATTTGAATTGTGTGATGTGCTATCGAAATTCATGGACTACTGAGCTTGGTGATATGTCCGAAGAGATATTGCGGAAACTTAAAACAATGATTGATCCTAAAATAGGGATTGTTTTTGGTGGTATTGGCGAACCAACGTTTGCGAAGCATTTCGCCTTGGCCGTGGATTTGTTTAAAGATCACCCACTCGAAATTACCACGAATGGAGTTTTGTCTGAGACAAACATGGAGTTGATATGTCAGCACTTTGATAATGTTATTATTAGTGTTGATGGAACTGAAGAGACGTATTATCATATCCGTAAGACTGATTTTAAACATGTGTACAAAACCTTGGATTATATTTATGCGTATAAAAAAAGAACCGGGCTGAGAAAACCGCAAATTGAGTTTGCTTTCGTGCTTTCTAAAGAGAACAAAGATAGTCTTTATTCGGTAATAGAAACCGCAGGTAAATACGATGTTAAGCGGATTTTAGTGTCTCATTTAATGCCCCAAAAACCCCAACAGAACGCGCTGATTTATTACCATGAACATTTCCATGAAGAAGGCCGAAAGTTTGCGACCGATATTAGTAATTTTGCTTATTATAAAAACCGTGTTGTGGTGTCTTTTCCCTATATGGAAATTAAGACCGAACGGTTGTGTCATTTTGTTGAGAATGACTATACCTACATTGATTATACAGGGGATGTCATTCCTTGTTATCGCTTTGCAACAACGTATAAAGAGTATGTTTTTGGGCGCGAAAAGTTAGTCAAGAAACACAGTTTTGGCAATATTAACACAGAAGATTTAGCAACAATTTATACGAGTCATCGCTACAGTGATTTTAGGCACTCTGTGAAGTATGCACTCCATCCAAGTTGTGTTGATTGTGAGTTGAGAGATGGGTGTGAGTATATTGAAGGTGCAGAATATGATTGCTCTGGATTTTCACCTTCCTGTGCCGATTGTTTATGGAACCGAAAAATAATACGATGTACGTAGGTGATGAATATGGTAAAAGTTAAGCTTTATGCTTATTTGAGAGACAATCGAGGAAAAGAAGTTGATTTTGAGTACCGGACAGGACTTACTATCGCCGATATTGCGAAGGAGTTAGAACTTGATCTTTCAGATGTCTCGATTATTATTTGTGATGGCAAGGATGATGTGCCAGAGAAAATGAAAGATGTTGAAGTGAAAGAAGACTCTTTAGTACACTTTTTCCCACCGGTTGCGGGGGGTTAAAATGGTCTTTAGTGAAAATGCTAAGCTACTCGGTAAGGATCATTTAGAGGTTATCGCTGAATCCTGTTTTTTAGTTGTCGGATTAGGGGGGCTTGGCGGCTATATTGCGAACGCTTTAACTCGCTTAGGTGCTAAGCAATTAGTTTTAGTGGATTTTGATCACTTCCAAGAAAGTAACTTAAATCGTCAACTGTTTTCAAGTCGGGAAACATTGAATCGTCCTAAGGTAGAAGTAGTTAAGGAAATGCTTTTACAAATTAACCCTAACTTAGAAGTGACAGCCCTTCAAGGGAACATCCAAGATTATTCCGATCATCGTCGCGTGGTTAAAGCAACGCTTGTTTTTGATGCGGTGGACAACATTAAAACTCGTTTATGGTTAGAATCGTTTGCTGAAATGCAAAAGGTTCCGCTCGTTCACGGTGCCATTGGTGGTTGGTATGGTCAAGTGGGATTTTTAATGCCAGGCTCAAAACTGCTAAAGACGCTTTATGGGACTAAAGAACGCGGTATTGAAAAAACGTTGGGGAGCCCGACGTTTATCCCGCCGATTATTGCGAATATGATGGTAAACGAAGCGGTGAAGTGGCTGCATAATATTGAAGGATTATTGCTAAACAAATTACTGTTTATCGACATTAAGAACCACGACTATCAAATCCTGTTAGATCATACAAAATAAAGAGAGCAAGCGCTCTCTTTTTAGTTTGATTCTCCACAATCAGTATCTAAATGTTTCAAGACTTTTAACCCATGGTCAAGGACGTTATCTAAACAAGCTAGGTTCTCTTTCACGGCTTTTAAACTGCCGGGTAAGTTGATAATCAACGTGCGGTTGCGAATACCGGAAACCCCTCTTGATAGATACGCTTTCTTGGTGACTTTATAGCTTTCATAGCGGAGCATTTCACCGATACCTGGGACCTCACGTAAAATGACATTTTTCGTCGCTTCAGGGGTATTATCACGGGGTGAAAAACCGGTTCCTCCTGTTGTTATAATTAGATCGACATGAAGGCTATCAGCATAGTACAATAAGGTTTCTTTGATTGTCTTTAAATCATCACTAATGATGAGTTGCGCGATGACGTCAAACCCTAAGTCAGCTAAAAATTCTTTTATGTAAGGCCCTGACGTATCATGGCGTAAACCTGTAGCGCCTTTATCACTGCATGTGATGACTGCGGCTTTAAACATTAAACCACCTCCTAAAACAAGTATACCATTATCTTTATAAAATGGTTGAAGTTTTAATTAAATCTATGGGTTGATAAATTAGGCGTTCAGGAGTAGACTATAGATGTAATACAACTATTAATCACTTGGGAGTTTTAGTATGAAAAACAAACGCAACGCACTGATTTTAATGCATCTTTTATTATTGGTGTTTTGGCTTATTATCGCTTCACGAATAAACGTGTTTGAAGTGATAGTGGGTTTTTTTGCTTCATCACTAATTGTTGTATATAACTATGATCTAATATTTGAGAAGAAGGATGCAACGCGAATAACGCTTCGTTCAATTGGGGCCTTATTCATGTTGTTTTTTGTGTTGGTTTTTGAAATTATTAAAGCCAATATTCAAGTGGCTAAAGTCGTTTTAAGTCCTAGGTTACCGATTGAACCTCAGTTTGTTAAGATGAAGCAACCTTTGAAGAAAGATGTTAATCGCGCGTTGTATGGTAACGCGATTACGCTGACACCAGGCACACTTACAGTCGGTTTGGATGAGGAGTGGATTATTGTTCATGCCCTAACAAATAAAGCGGCGGATGATGTGGTTGAAAACCGAATAAAACGCGCTTTTATGGCATTTGAGGGGGCGGAAGAATGATTGAAACAACGATGTTAGTGTGTACGATTGTTTTAGCTTTTTTAGCTTTTGTGAGTTTATATCGTGCGTATTTAGGACCAACAGCGGCCGATCGGATTGTGGCGATTAATGTCATTTCTTCAAAGGTTGTGACGATTATTGTGTTAATTGCATTGCTCACGTATCAAGAGTCTTATGTGAATGTGTCGTTAGTGTATGCAATGGTTGGGTTTTCAGCAACGATTGCAGTGTCGAAGTATTTAAGTAAAGGCAAAGTGGATTAGGTGATTATATGGTGTTAATACGAGAGAGTATTGTGGTTTTGTTTATGATATCGGGGACGTTTTTCTTTTTTGTCGGTGTGACAGGGTTAATTCGTTTACCGGATGTTTTTTCACGGATGCACGCAACGACTAAATGCGATACATTAGGTGCTGGGTTGATTTTTGTTGGTATAATTGTTTGGCAAGGATTTTCGTTTATTTCGTTGAATATTTTAATTGTTTTGATTTTTATTTGGATGACGAATCCAACGGCCGCACACTATATTGCCAAGGGGGAGTATCAAAGAAAATACAGCACTTTAGAAGAGGAGGATAACAATGATCGTGCTTAATGTTTTTCTAGTTGGGTTTTTGATTGTTTGTGCGATTGCTGTTGAGCGAACTAAAGATTTACTGAGTGCGGTGATTATTTTTTCTGCGTACTCATTGATTATGTCGGTGTTATGGCTTTTGCTCAAATCACCGGATGTAGCGCTAACTGAGGCGGCGATTGGCGCGGGAGTTACCGCGATTTTATTCATTGCAGTCATTGCCAGAACGGAGCGGATGGAGTCATGAAAAAAAGTGTTATTTTACTCATTTTTTTCGCCTTATTTATTTTACTAGTGTCCAGTCTTTTTACGATGCCGATAGAGAACTCGGTTTTCGCGCCTTCTTACAATGCAACAACCCGGTATTACATTGAAAACAGTGTCAGAGAGACCGGAGCGATTAACTTAGTTGCTGCGCTTATTACTGACTATCGTGCTTTTGATACCCTCGGTGAAACGGTGGTATTGTTTACGTCGATTGTTGCCGTGGTGTCGATTTTAAGAGTTAGTAAGAAAACCAAGGGGGTGTAGGGATGGATGATATTATATTACGAACGATTTCACGGTTAATTATCCCCTTTATTGAAATTTATGGTGTCTTTATTATCTTACACGGTCATGTATCCCCAGGCGGGGGATTTTCCGGTGGGGCGATATTAGGAACGAGCCTCATTCTTTATACGCTGGTCTTTGGTGTAGAAAAAGCGCAGAAGAAGTTTTCGCATAAGGTTTCTGATATTGCAGAGAGTGGTGGAATTTTATGGTTTATACTGATTGGGTTAGTCGGTATTTTCGTGACAGGGTATTTCCTAACGAACATTAATGCCGGGTTTCCGATCGGTGAACCTGGGCTTCTTTTAAGTGCAGGGATGATTCCTTTATTGATGATTGGCATCGGCATTAAAGTGGCGAGCACGATGATTACGTTATTTCATACTGTCATTGAGGAGGCTCACCATGGAAGTGCTTAAGCAGATAATTGAAAACATAAACTATATTGGAGCGTTAGCGCTTTTTGTGATTGGTTTGTATACAGTTGTGACGCATAGTAATTTAATTAAACGAATTATTGGCATCAATATTATGGGGACAGGTGTTTTCTATTTCTTTGTGTCAATTGGCAATGTTGTGGGAGGGAATCCACCGATTGTTGATTTAGATAATGGGAATCTTATCTACATTAATCCCTTGCCCTCAGGATTGATCCTAACAGGGATTGTCGTCGTTGTATCCATCACCGTATACTCATTGAGTTTAGTGGTAAGAATTTATGAGACCTACGGTACGATTGATCAAGACGAAATAGCGAAAATCATTGATCAGGAGACATTCGATGATTGAACAACTCCCGATACTAAATTTAGTTTTATTGCTTACCACAGCCTTAATGATTCCTTTTACGCAAAAGATTTCCTTTAAAACAACAAAACTAGTTGGCTTTACGGTACTACTAACAGTTTTAGTTTCAACATTGTTTATTTTGCTGCATGTCCAATCAGAAGGGGCGTTTTACTATCATCTAGGTGGGTACCCTAGTACGATTGGCATTGAGTTTTATGTGAGCATTTTGTCGGCGTTTTTTACCTTATTTGTCATTGCGTTGGGTACCTTAATCTATGTTTACTCAACACGCGATATTGAACACGATGTGTATGCCCAAGACTATGGGCGATACTATACCTTACTGTTTATTTTGTTGTTCTCGATGTTAGGCATTGTTTATACGAACGATTTGTTTAATACGTATGTCTTTATGGAAATTCTTTCGATTACGACGTGTAGTATTATTTCGATAAAGCGAAGTAAGAAAAATTACACTGCAGCGTTTCGTTATTTAATGCTTAATGAAGTCGGTTCGTTATCCTACTTGTTTGGTGTTGCCCTTATTTATATGGTGACGGGGTACTTAAATATTGATTTAGCGGCCGAATCGATTCAACAGGTATGGCATTTATATCCGGCAAACATCGTCATTGCTTTAGGGTTTATGATTATTGGTGTGAGTATTAAAGCCGCGATTTTTCCTTTCCATATTTGGTTGCCGGATGCGCACTCTACAGCCCCGAGTGCTTCGAGTGCTTTGCTTAGTTCAATCGTGGTAAAGGTGTACATTATTATTATGATTAAAGTTTTACTACGTTTGATTGGGATTGATATTTTAGAAGCATTGAACATCCCCGTGTTCTTAACGATTATTGCCGCTTCAGGGATGTTAATTGGTAGTATTTTTGCCCTCGGGCAAAAAGATCTTAAGCGAATGCTTGGGTACTCGTCGATTGCTCAGATCGGCTATATTGTTTTAGGTATAAGCTTAATGAGTTCATTAGGATTGACAGCGGCGTTATTTCATATCGTTTCACACGGGATGATGAAGGCAGCGCTCTTCTTATCGGCGGGGGCGTTCATTTTCCTGAGAAATCAGCGGGCGATTAATGGCTTTAATGGTCTTGGCTATCAAATGCCGATTTCCATGGCGGTGTTTAGCATAGCTGGATTAGGCATGATTGGGATTCCAGGAACGAGTGGGTTTATTTCTAAGTTTAATTTAGGCGTGGCAATTCTCGATGCCAATCAATGGTTTTTGCTTGTGATTTTGATTATGAGTGGGGTTTTAAATGCTATGTATTACTTACCCATTATGATCAATGCTTTTTTGAAAGATAATCCAGAAAAAAACCGTGTAATGCAGTTTGAAAAGTTACCTAAAGTGATGTTGGTGCCGATTGTGGTTTTAGGATTGATGATTGTTTTAGTAGGACTTTTTCCAAACAGTATTATGAGTTATATTGAAGCAGCAGTAGCCATGTTGCTTGCTTAGTGAGGTGAAGAAATGAAGAATAGAGACTATTTTCGACGGAGCATTGAGAGTTACAACTTTCAATCGATTGTTTTAGTAAGCATGTTAGTGGCTATGCTCGGTTTCTTTTTTGCCTATATCATCAATGGGTTTGGCTTTAAAACATGGTTGGATAGTTCGGTGAACTTAGCGACAATTTTCTTTTTCATCTATCGTCAAAGATGGCTACCACTGCTAATTATTGGCTTACCTGTAGTGGGTGGCATCGGACAGTTTGTCATTGGGAGAAACATTTGCTCTGTCCGTGATACTTGGGTTATTGTTACAACGTTTTTAACGATTCTTTTTATTCTTTTTCTTTACCCATTAGCGATCGTCGAGGGGTTTTATTTTGAGGTGCCTTATTTACTAGGGTTTGGTTTAACTTTTTCAATTGATATGGTCGGCTTTATTATGCTCTTAATTACCTCGATTTTATGGTTTTTGGTGATGCTCTATTCTCATGAGTATATGAAACACGAACGGCACTGTAATCGCTTTTTGTTCTTTATGGCGATGACGTATAGCGCGGTACTTGGAACGATTATGTCAGGGGATTTGTTAACGATGTTTTTGTTTTTTGAGATGATGACGTTTGCATCGTATGTCTTAGTGACGCACGGCCAAAAGGATGAATCGTATTCAGCAGGCTATAATTACATTTTTATGGGTTTAATTGGGGGTTTTGCGATTTTGGCTGCGATGATATTGCTTTTTGTCCACGTTGGCGATGTTCGTTTTCAAAGTGCGATTGCTGTGTTATCAACCCTTGGTTCGGTCCGGTATTGGATTATCGGTTTGTTAATTTTTGGGTTTGGTATTAAGGCAGGGATGGCACCAGTCCATGTTTGGTTACCAAGAGCTCATCCGGTGGCTCCGACCCCTGCGAGTGCGTTGTTATCAGGGATTATGATTAAGGTCGGTGCCTTTGGAATGATTCGTGTTGCCACGAGTTATTTCTTTCCGGAAACGTTTGTTATAGGTACAATTTGGGAGACCATGGAAACGATTGGTTTTGTTGTGATATGGCTAGGGATTATTACGATGGCTGTCGGGGTATTTTTAGCGCTTCAGCAATCGCATATTAAGCGTATGCTTGCGTACCATTCGGTGTCACAAATGGGCTATATTGTCTTAGGTATCGGCGTCGCGCTATACTTGGGTTATAAAGGGGCAATGGGCTATACAGGGGCGATGTACCATATTATTAACCATGCGTTGTTTAAGTCACTATTATTTATGGTTGCTGGGGTCATCTACTTACGAACACGTGAGAATGATATGTACAAGTTAGGCGGGCTATGGCGGAAGCTTCCGATTACCGCGGTCATTTGCTTAATTGCCGCTTTAGGTATTAGTGGAATCCCTTTGTTTAATGGGTTTATTTCTAAATCTATTTTACATCATGGTATTGTTGAAGCCTATGAGTATGGACATCGTTCATTTTATTATGCCGAGTGGGTTTTTAATGTGATTAGTGCTGGGACTGTGTGTTCGTTTATAAAGCTGTTCTCTTACACGTTTTTAGGTAAACTTCCTGAGCAATACAAAGATATGAAATCACAGTTTATGTCTTTACACATTCCGATGTTTGTGATTGCGGGATTGATCATACTCATCGGTGTTTTTCCAAGGTTCATTTTGGATGGGTTTATCGTACCTGCCTTATGTTGTACCACGTATGATCCAAACTTCATTCAAACCTATGTTGTAGGATTGGCTTTCTTCACTTCTGAAGATTTGCTTAGTATGCTTTTTGTGGTGGTTCTTGGATATGCTATTTTCTATGCTGGAAAGCGTTGGCACCTTTTTCATCTCCATCTCCCTCATTGGTTAAGACTTGAATACATGATTTTTTACCCGATTAATCGATTGATGCGTTTGGCATGCCGTTTTATGTATGGGGGCCAATGCCGGATTAACCCCTTGATGATGTCTAGGATTGACTTAGATGCTAAAAACGATGTGGGGTTCTTAGAACGCTTTACGTTGACCGCCAGCGTTTTTAATCGTCGTTATGAGAATCTTATTATAAAGAGTGATGCACTGATTTATACCTTGATTTTAACGGGTATTTTAGGGTACTTGTTGCTTAGGATTTAGCGTTGTGTCGATGATTTGAAGTTTCCTTGAATGTTTGTTACAATGCGTAATGGACAAGGAGGGAAAAACTTATGAGATTTTTAGAGAAAGTGCGCATTGAAACAGAAGACTTTCTCGAGAAAACGTTTGCCATGACCTATGAAGAGTTACGCGCTGCATCGCACTCAAAACGGCAAGAAGCAATTGAAAAATATGGCGAAAAAATTATTGAGATTACGCATAATCTAGATGATTTAGATGTTGAAAAGTTGAGACTTAAAGCGCAGTTAGAACGCTATAAGAAACAGCGTCTAGAGTTACTGCAAAAAAGAAACGAGTAACGATGAAAAAACGGATAGCGTTGTCTATCCGTTTTGATTGTGTTTTACTTGAATTATTGAACATTTTAAGCGATGATTAAGGTATCGAGTAAAGTAGGTGTTTACAATGAAACGATGGCTAGGAATTGTTGGGTTTTTAGCGCTATTCATAGTTGTGGCGTGCAACGGTAGTAACGAAGATAATACGGTTGAAAGTGTCGAACAGGTTTCAGGGATTGAAGCCCAATTAAACGCACAGATAAACGCATTGGCATTACCTGATCGCGTCAGTGTTGTTCTTCGTGATGGGCGCAGTATCGATGTTTCGGTTACTTGGCCGACGGGTGTTTTAGATCGCGCTGGTGAGCAAACCATTGAAGGGGAACTCAATTTACCTGAGGACGTCTTAAATCCTGCAGGTCTTAAAGCGCGTGTGTTGGTTTCAGTTATACCGAACACACTGCTTGATACACTGGCGAGTTTAGAGGACTATAGTGTATTATATGCGGCGATTCTTACTTCAGAACTAGACCGAATTTTAGCACTCGATGGACCGTTTACACTGTTTGCACCAAATAATCAAGCTTTTGAGGATTTCTTTAGCATTTTAGGAATCACGCAAGCGGAGTTTTTGTTACGGGAAGATCTCGATGAGTTTCTTCTCTACCACATTCTTGCGGGCAATTATTCTGAAAATGTTTTAATCGCAAGTGTACCGGGCAGTGTTATGACCCTTGAGGGAAGCGAGCTTTCGTTAAGACTTAGAAGTGCCCGTATTGAACTCAATCAATCGAGTTTGGTGGAAGACACACTAGCGGTTAAAAACGGCATCATTCATCAAGTGAATCGCGTCTTAGTCTCTCAGACAGTGGCTGATTCTGTGATTGGCGATCTCTTTGATGATGATTTACTAGAAATGCTTTTTGAACTGCTTCAGGATGTTGACATTCCGCTTGATGTATTGCTTACAGGAAGTGTTACCGTATTTTTACCTAACGAAGAGGCATTTAATGCGCTGATGGACGATCTCGATCTCGATGAAGAAGCGTTTATGGTATTAGACGATCTTGCGGAGTTACTGTCGTATCATATTTTTGCAGGACAGTATTTAGCGGATCAGTTGTATAATGACGCCCCGATCAATATTCGTAATATAAGCGGTGACCTCTTACGTGTCGATGTTGTGGATAATCAATTAATGATTCTTGATGCGACGGTGTTATCAACGGAGACGCTGGGTGACTTTGGTTTGATTCATGTGATTGATCGTGTGTTGATTCCTGAGAGTTTAAGAGCGCGCTGGTTTGATCAAGAAGAATAAAAAATGGACTTTCAAAGCGAAAGTCCATTTTTTTTAGTCAATGCGGAGAGCTTCTACAGGGTCTTTACGCGCCGCCAATGAAGCGGGGATAAGACTGGATATATAAGTGAGTAGAATACTAATGAAAACTAGGAGGAAGACGGCTTCAATCGGTAAGACGGCAAGATTATTTAAGTCTTCAACGACAGTACGAATTAAACGATTAATAGGAAAAGTCAGTAAAAAAGCAATAAAGACACCAATCGATCCTGCCACAAATCCAATAATCGATGTTTCGGCATTAAAGACCCGTGAGATATCTCTTTTTCGTGCGCCTAAACTACGCAATATACCGATTTCTTTCGTGCGTTCTAAAACCGATACATAGGTTATGATACCAATCATTATTGAAGAGACGATTAAGCTAATCGCTGAAAACGCGATCAGGACATAGGCGATGCCGTCGATGATGTCGCCAGTTAGTTCGGTGACAATCGACGCAAGATCAGTGTAAATAATCCGTTCAGATTCGGCTTTCCCGTGATTGAAAGCATCAAGAAAGACACGGATCTCTTCTTTGGCATCGAAATTCACAGGATAGATACGTATTTGTGAGGGAGTGTCGTCTACACCGAGGTTACGTAACAGCGATGTTCGAGCGCTATCAGAAAGAGGAAGACCGGTAATAACACTGGTGTTTGAGTTTTTTTGAGCAATGCCAATCTCTGAGGTTTTAGCATCCGCTAGATAGCTTTGTATGAGATCGGGATGGTATTTAATCCCGGGTCTAAGAAATCGACTTAAAGCGTCCTCCTTAGCTCTTGCAATACCAACAATTGTAAGTTCAATGTTGTTAGGGTTATCGTAAAGAGTATGTAAATCACTCACTTGAACAAAGCGGTTAGTATTTTCATCTAAGACGTAGTTATCGCTTAGTAAAACAACTTTAAATGTTTTGCCAATAAAGGTGTCAAAATCGTACGCTTCAACATCGCTACTCAAGCCGAGGGCACTAAGAACTTGAACATTGAGTCGATTGAACTCATCGACAAGTAAAATGAGTTCGTTTTTATTTTTAGGGGCAGTCCCCATTAAAATATCGTAGTTGTCATTAAAAAACTCATCGTTGTTTAAACTCGGTTCAAAGCGAACTCGTCCTGTCTGTAAACGAATCGGTGTTGAATCGATTTTATGAAGGACACTCATCTCGACTTGTCGTGTAACGGAAATCTCATGGTAAAGACGCGTATCCATTGTGGATAAATAGTCTAAGTACTCATCATTGATAAGATTAATATGTTGGGTAGTAGAAACGGTTCGTTCATAAGGGAAGATTTTTAGTATTTCTGGAAACCGCTCCCACTCGGAATCGCCATTATCTTGAAAGCCCGGAGGGCCTCCTCGAGCGGCCTCGATATCGATGGGGAAAGGATCAATTTGAATCGGAAACTCAGCGAGTGTCGTTCGTTCTAGCCGATCGATTTCCCGATTGAGACCATTGGCTAAAGATAAGACCAAGGCAACCCCGATAATCCCGATGCTACCAGCAAATGCGGTGATAAGCGTACGGAATTTTTTAGTTTTTAAGTTATTAAACGACAGCTTTATCGCCTGGGTGAAAGCCATCGATGTTTTTTCAAACATGAGTTTTGCTGAACCGATAAGATTGTTTTTGTAAGGATTTGTGTCGGCAATGACCTTGCCATCTTTCAAGGAAACGATACGATTGGCATATTTTTTAGCGATGTTTTCATCATGGGTCACCATTATAACGAGTTTGTCTTTGGCAATTTCTTGAATCAGTTCCATGATTTGCTTACTCGTTTCACTATCAATCGCACCAGTAGGTTCATCCGCTAAAATAATCTCTGGATTGTTTGCCAGCGCTCTTGCAATCGCGACTCGTTGCATTTGTCCGCCTGATAACTGGTTGGGCTTTTTATTAATGTGATCAATTAAGCCCACACGTTCTAAAACTTGGAGTGCTCTTTTGCGACGTTCTTCACTGTTAAGACCACTAAGTGTCATACCGATTTCAACGTTGCTTAACACCGATATATGGGTTATTAAGTTATAATTTTGAAAGACGAAACCAATGGCATGGTTTCGGTAACTATCCCATTCTTGGTCTTTGAAATTTCTCGTGGACTTGCCATTGATGAGGAGATCACCTTGATCGTATCGGTCAAGGCCACCAATCATGTTTAAAAGCGTGGTTTTTCCTGAACCAGAAGGCCCTAAAATACACACGAACTCTTGATCTCTAAACTCTAGATCAATGCCGTCAAGTGCCGTTTGCTTAAACTGTCCGATTTCATATTTTTTTACAATGCCTTTTAAACTTAACATTTTATCACTTCCATTATTGGATATGGGGTAATTATATAGTCTATCCTAGCTGAATGCAAAGAGTATACAATCTATTTTACTCATTCGCACGCTTTATTAAGTGAGTTGCATTTTTAACGAAAAAACGATGTCTTTTTGTTTTATTTAAAAGGACATTCATGTATAATCATTACATAGGTCACTGTTGTGAGGAATGTCGATGAAGCAAGAAAAGACAATGCTTTCACTTATTTCAATCCTGCCATTGTTAGAGTGTTGGGAGATGACTAGACTTGCGAAAAAAGCCCAACAAGGTTGGGTTTTAAAAGAGTTTAAAAGTTTTATGCAATATAAGCTTGTGCGTCAAGAGCCTCAAGTATTAAGTTATCTTACTGCCTATCAAGAACAACCCAATGATGCTTTTTTAACTGCCTTTACCCAGAACGGTTGGACGAAAATTGCCCGCTATAAGGATACCTATATTTTTTCTGCCGACAAGGGTGAAAAAACCGTATGTGTCGATGTGAGTTACCGTATTCGAAAGTATCAACTGTTACGTCTTGACGTGCTTAAAACAACAATTATGGCGATTATCCCGATTGTATTTGCTTACTTTTGGTTAAACCGTGTTACGAGTGATTTATGGACGATGATTGCGACATTATTTATGGTTTTAACGTTTGTGCCTTTTTTAATATCGCTTGCACAACTGATTGGCTATACACTGAAGATTGCCCAACTTCAAAAGGGAGTCATTTGTAAAGATAAGACGTGTTGATTAACTTTGCTTTTTTCAGGGTCAATGATTGGTTTAATCTTGGTAGTACGCTCAATAAAGAGCGTGCTTTTTTTACGCAATGGCTCAGTTGGAGGAAACATAGCTTAGGACTTAGCGAGTTAACCTCAACTGAGTTTACGATAGACTGGGTCAGTTTAGCGTTGATGATGCTTTGGGTTTCAAAATACGATACACTTTTTTTTGTATGGATTCAGATAAGTTAAAAGTCACACGATTAAGGCGATTTTTACCTAGGGGTCGAAAGGTTTGTATTTCTTTATATGATTAATTATAGGAACGTAGGCGCTTTTACAAGTGCAAACATCGGCCCATGCTCAGTTTTTTGTGCTATAATTTAACATCATTGAGAGGAGTAACACTATGGAAAATAAGCAAACATTAAAGAGGGAAATCGGATTATTTGGAGGGGTTTCAATTCTTACGGGGATTATGGTAGGATCAGGAATCTTTTTTATTGGTTCATTTGTGCTGTTAAGAACAGAGTTTTCTATTGGGCTATCGTTATTGGTGTGGCTCATCGGGGGATTAATGACTTTATCCTATGGGCTCATCTATGCGGAGTTGGGTGCGTCAATGCCTGAGGCTGGAGGGTATTATGTCTACCTTAAGAAAGCCTATGGAAAACCGTTAGCATTTATGAGTGGGTTCACTAATTTTATAATTATCAGTAGTGCGAGTATTGCTGTTTTAGCCACGGTATTTCCGCTTATCTTAAGCAATATATTCTGGTTTTTGTTTGGTTTTATGATTTCAGATTTAGTGATGGCTATCATTGCGGTGGCAATGATTGTCGGGCTATCAGTATTGAACTATTTCGGCATCAAAATGAGTGCGATTGTTTTAAAAGTGCTGTTGGTGGTTAAGGCGATTCCGATTTTTACGGTCCTTGTCTTAGGGTTATCGCTGGGCACACAACAGGTTGATTTATCGCTTAATCTTGGTGCGGTTTCTATCACAGCGGTTTTGTCGATGGTGGGATTCGCTGTCATTGCCACGTTTTGGGCGTATGAAGGGTGGACAAACCTTAATAATGTTGCGGGGGAAATTAAAAAACCAGGAAGAAACTTACCGT
>SKFS01000033.1 GCA_007117885.1 Candidatus Izemoplasma sp. | reverse complement strand
GTAAGAAATAAAGGCCACCAAGTCTCCTAAGGTAAACCGATCAACACCTAAATGACGCGTGGTTTCAATAAGATAAGCACCATAGGCAATATTAAGAACAAACACTAAACTAACGATTGTTTGAACCAATACTTGTAAAATAGTCGCCATACGAACAAAAGCAATGTTTTTATCTTTCGCGTTTTTATTGGCTTTTAAAAACTCTTTAATTTCTGTTTGTTCCTTAACAAACGCTTTGATCACACTAATTCCTGAAAAACTTTCTTGTGTGAAATCACTTAAATCTTCAAACGCTTTCTGACTTTCCTTAAAGCGACGACGCATACGGTTGCCAAGCGTCAACCCAATCACGGTAATTAAAATCATCGGTAACACTAAGATTAACGTCATCCTGACATTGAGTTGAAACATTCTGAAAAACGTTAAGGTCCCTAAAAATAACGCATCGACAAACATGATGAGTCCTGGTCCAATCGCCCTTCTTACCGCTTCTAAATCATTGGTAAAATGGGCCATCAAGCCACCGACTTTTTTCTCTGAATAAAAACGATTAGAAAGTTTAGTCGAGTGATCAAACATCTCATTACGCATATCGTAATCGATTCGTCGTGACGCACCAATAATGCCAAAACGCCAAAAGAAACGGCCTAAAACAATAAACACTGTAATGATGGCTAGCCGCCAAACAATGTCGACTAAAAAGCCACCCTCAGTGTTGCCAGCAAGGACGTAGGCTTCAAGGGTGTCGACCAGTTCTTTCGAAATACGGGGAATTTCTAATTGAAACAAGTCTACGGTGATTAAAGCAATAATTCCAAGAATAAAAAGCCATGCATATTTAAGGTAGTACTTATTTACCGTTTTACCAAATATCATCGTTTACACCTCGCCCACTTTCTCAAACAATTCTGTTAAACATTGGATTTCTTCATCGCTCAAGCGGGTGAAGAGTTTCTCTACCGCTCTTTGACTCTCAAGTAAATTCGTCTTTGCTAAAAGATTGCCTTGTTCAGTTAAACGAATATAAACGACCCGTCCATCAGTTTCACAACGGCGTTTTTCAATCAAGTTCGTTTCTTCAAATTTACGAATCATTTCAGTGACACTTGGCTTCGATAAATTGAACAAGTTCGCAAGCTCACTCATCGTCACCTCTTTGTGCTTATCAATCATCCGTAAATAGGCAAACTGTCTTCCCGTAAGAAGTTCACCATAATCGAGTTCCTGATAGATTTCTTTACAGCTATTAAAATACATTTTAAGAAATTTATTGAAGGATTTTCGGACACTTTCTCGATCCATTAATCTCATCCTCTCTAATTAGTTAGTTAGGCATTACCTAATTATTATACACGAAAGAAAAAATCTTGCAATAGTTTTAATCAAAATCAAAAAAAACACCCTAATACTAGGGTGTTTAAGGGCGGCGTGTCTTAATGACAATCGCCAATCCAGAAAGGATTAATAAGGTTAAACCAAGATACAATTGATGGAATGACGCGGGTGGAGTTTCTTCAAAAACTTCAAAGACAACTTCATAAACGATAAACTCACCGTTTTCATCGTATAACTCGACCAGTAAAGCTTGTGTTCCTGGTTGATTAAATCGTTCCTCAATACTCTCGGTATAACGAACGCCTATGGGGTTAAATGTTCCAAAATCATTACTCCGCGTTAGTAACTTGAATAAGGTATCGACACTAATCTGTGTACCAGCTTCGACCATAATCCGTTCGCTGTACATAAACACAGGCGGTACATCATCGATGACATGCACGTGAATCGTTAACGTCACCTGATGATTGTCGTCGGAAACCGCGTAAACTATCTTATAGTAACCAAGCTCTGCGTGTAACGGATCATAATGATTTTCAAGAATAGTAATGTCATTATGGGTTAGCGTTTTGTAATTATCACTCACTGTTATTTGCTGTAAAATAGTTTCCATAGAAATTAATGCATGATAGGGAACACGAAGCGTGGCTGGACCAAGTAAAACGGGTGGAACATCATCATAGATTTCAACTGTAATCATTTGATCTGTTTCATTCCCCGAGGCATCTTTTACGTAAAGCAGCGTTTGATACACACCGGTAACATTAAAGTTAATTTCGCCGTCTTGATCGTGCCACTCGATAATCAAATCCTCATACTCTGTATGGTTATCCGTGATAGTAAAATGACTATAGAGAACTTCGCGAGAGCGTGCTTGGGATAAGTTCATGCGTAGTGACAATGGGCCAATAATTGTCGGTGGGGTTTCATCGAGAAGGTTGACGGTAAAGGATGTGATAGTTTCATTGCCTGAACTATCCTCCACTTTAAAAGTGACAAGTTTTTCTCCCAAAACATGACGTTGTTCTGAATACTCATCATGTAAGAGTTCAATCACGTCAATCGGACCATCGATGGCATCGTAAATCGTAAAGCGATCCTTAATTAAGACAATAATATCCGTCGTCGTGTTCACAGGCATTGAGATAACTTCAGGTCCTTCTACAACCGGTGGCACGTCATCAATGACGTGTATCGTTAAAAGAAACTCTGTTTCGTTATCACTTGAATCTTTGACACTGAGTAAAACAGTATACTCCCCAACGGTTGTTTCAAATCCCGAGTACGTGTCACTAACAATCGTAATTTCATCGGTTAAATCACCATCATATTCATCTTCTGCAGTAATGTGGGTACCAATAATCGTGTCGAGCAATAACGCGGTTGTATAACTCGTAATTAGTAATCCTTCACCTTGAAAATACGGTTCTGAAGTGCTTCCATAGGGGACATAGGAAGACGATGTATCACCAACACTAAGCTGGAAATTAAAAAAACCATAGGCATCGATGTACGCGCCAATGCCACTGCCTTCAAGCTCAAACCATAACGCCTGCCCAACACTTGTTGTCTCGAAGACACAAACATGTTTATCGTTGTTTTCTGAGCATTGTGACGGGTTAATTATGCTTTCATTAATAAGCACATTACCTTGATCATCCATAATCCGAATCGTCACAGTACTTTCAGTTCCGCCAAAATAGCCTTTGTTTGGCATCATAAAAACATAACTAGTCTGAGTATTTATGGGAGTTCCTGCAATACTCCATACACTCGTACTTTCGTAGTTTAAGGTATCAGGATTAAGTAGATTCTGATTCCCTAAGTTCGCATTCATTATTGATGTACGATAGAATATTAATGTCATAAATACTATAAATAATGCTGTTTTCTTCATATTTCACCTCCATCCTAATCATACGGAGACTGTGAAATATTACTTTAAAAAAAATGAAGAAACATTAAGTTTCCTCATTTTTTTAGGAGTTTGAAGAATTATTACTGTTTTAAAAACGGGCTTATCCGTTTAGCCAAACGTTCAGGAAAATCGGTGATAGGTGAATGACTGCCGTCACGATAGATTTCACTTTCCACATGTTTTAACGCTGCAACTGTCTCATCAAACATTGTACGAGTAATGACAAAATCTTTTTCACCATAAATACTTAACACAGGACACAACACTTGATCGATACTGCCATCCCCAGCCACAACACCATTATGCTCATGCGACATATTAAAGGTCATAAGTGCCCAATCAACATCAATCAGATTGCGCTGTTTTAACGTTTCTTTTAAGTACATTTCAAGCGCTTCTTCCTGAGGAAGTTGAACATTGTAGATTGCCATTTGCCATACCGTCCGCATAAAGGCAATATCATTGTTTTTCATCGCGTTTTCCGCGGGTAAGACTTGAACTGGATCTAAAGCCATCGAGGCTTTATCTTGATAGAGTTCAGTTAAGATTGGTTGAAAGTTTTCATCTTTTTTAAAGATTGGATAGCCTTTAAAAGATGCTGATTCTAAAAGGACTAAACGATCGATTTTCTCCTGATATTTGGCCGCAAACTTTAAGCCAATCCCACCGCCAGTGGACCATCCAACTAAGGCCACTTTAGGGATATCTAAGGCGTTTAAAAAGTCGGCTAAATCATCGGCAAAATCGTCTAACCTTTCAATCGGTGTGTGATAACTCGAATCGCCAAAGCCACGTAGATCTGGAACAATAAGATAAAAATCATCTTGAAGTTCATCAATTAGCGGTTGATAATGGACACCACTGCTCATATTCCCATGAACTAATAATACCGCTTTGTTTTTACGATCACCAAAACAATTGTAAGCTAAGGTTTCTTGATTATTCAACTTAATATTTTCTTTTTTCATGGTTCCTCCTATACGTTTTTAGGGGTTTTTTCTGTGAGTAAGAATCCGAGGACTGTGGATACAAACAAACGGGGATTCTCATACATACTCGCATGGCCAACTCCTTCAAACACGAGATGATGGGCATTGGGCATGACGCGTGCCATCGCGGCTTGTTCAAACGGTGGTGTCAAAAAATCGAGGGAACCACTTACAATTAAAGTTGGCACCTCTATTTTACTTAGATCCTTGCTAACATCGTGACTTTCCGCACTCTTCGTTAAACGAATCATCGCATCTAAAAACTCGGGATCACTAAACAAGGGGACCAAAAGTGCTTTTCGTTCAGTCATCCACTCGATTCGCTCCTGGTAAAAAGTCGGCGCATAAATATAAGGAATCGTAATATTATAATACGCTTCACCATTGCGCGTCATGGCGACTGCGTTCCAGCCATCGCCAATCGCCTTTAACCAATCGCTGGTTTTAGCTACAATGTTAAAAAGCAATAATTTACTTAATTGCGCGGGATATTTTGCGGCGAATTGGAGAGCCACTGAACCGCCATAACTAATGCCTAATAGATGAACCTTGTCATAGTTCAAGCTTTCCAATAACCCCTTGAGCATTTCAACTTGAAGCGCTTGCGTATACTCTTTACGACATTTAGAGCTCAATCCTTGATCAAGCATATCCACCCGTAACACTAAAAAGTGTTGACTAAAATCCGCGATAAAAACATCCCAACTTTTCGTTGACATCATGATGCCATTTAAAATAACTAAGACAGGATTGTTTAAATCTCCATCGAGCGTATAATGAATATCGTAGTCTAAAAACCGAAAACTCGCCATTAGATATACCCAATTTCTTTGGCGGCTTGATAGAGTTCATCACGAAACTTAGGGTGCGCAATACGAATTAGGCGCTCAACACGCTCCTTAATGCTTGTTCCACGTAAGTGGGCGACCCCATACTCCGTAACGACATAATCGACATCATTACGCGATAAGCTCACCGCAGCGCCCGGTTTCAAGGTTGGCACGATTTTACTTGTTTCTACCCGTTCGGTTTGACCTGGCACACGGATCATGGCCGTGGAGTAAAGGGCAATAAAACTCCGACCATTCTTCGCTCTTTGCGCGCCTGTTGCTGTGTCGGTTTGGCCACCCGTGCCGCTAAACTGAACCGTCCCTATCGATTCAGAACAACACTGACCGGTTAAGTCAACTTCAATGGTCGTGTTAATTGAAACTTGATTGTCGTTTAGACCAATAATCATCGGATCATTGACATAATTGCCATCAAGCAACATCACTGCAGGGTTGTCGTCGATAAACTCGTAGAGTTCTTTTGAACCGAGGGCAAAGGCTGCGACCATTTTGCCTTTATGCAACGTCTTCTTCTTACCTGTAATCACACCGTTCTTATAAAGTTTCATAAAACCCGTTGTGAGCATTTCAGTGTGAACACCGAGATCTTTTTTATCCATTAAGGCTAAGGCGACAGCATTCGGAATACCGCCAATACCAAGTTGAATTGTGTCACCATCATGAATGTACTCTGCGATGTTTTTACCAATTTTCATATCTTTTTCATTGGGTTCAGAATCAGGTAAAACCGGGGCCGGATAATCAACATCAACAAAATAATCAATGTCGTTTTCGTGTATCTCTAAATCACCCAATGTTCGCGGTAAATTTGGATTAATTTCCAAAATTACACAATCGGCCTTCTCAATCATTGATTTTTCATAAACATTGGAGAGCGACAAAGAGACATAACCATGTTTATCGGGTGGTGTCGCATTGCCGACAAAGAAATTTGGTTTGATATGTTCAACCCGTCTGCGTCCGGCAAAATGGAGCTGATTCGGAATAAAACTAATGTTTTTATTTTTAAAGGCTTTCCGCAAATCACCGGAAAAAAACCAACTATTCACGGTAAAGACATCTTTATAGTCATCGTTAACCATAAACTCATAAGGATAAAGAGGTAAACAATTGTCAATTGTCACATGATTTACATGAGAATGCACTTCATGAAGACGCATAAAAAACGCACGACCTTCACTCGCCGCCATTCCCGCGACAATGTGATCCCCATCTTTAACAAGTTTAAGGGCTTCCTCAATCGTAATTCGTTTTGCCATAAATACTCCTTTCTAGTAAGGATAAGGGTGGTGCAACACCACCCTTATTTCCATTTTTAGTCACCCAGAATTTCAGTAATTGTTTCAATCGGTCTTTCTGTTTGCCATAATGGTGCACCGTCGACCATCGCTGCTTTTAATAATGCCATTGCTTGGGTTCCAACACGACGTCCATTTGCGTAATCAACCACAACACCAAAGGGGAGTGGAACCGGTGATTCTTCCATTGCATTAATAAATGATTCCCATGTTAATGGCTCATCGCCAACGCGACGTAATCCTTCAACAAAGGTTGCGGCAGCAATCCAGCCTGCAAAAGCGAACGCATTCGCAGCAAACTCTTCACCAATCGTTTCAGCAAATAAGACATAGTCATCTGTCGGGGTGCCATCAGGATTGAAAATATCAATCCATGCATTGCCGTAAATGTCAAAACTACCAATAACATCCACAAGACCACCTAACCAGGTAGCATCGGCGTTAACATAACTAGTAATGACTGGAATTGTACTGTTTGCATCATCGAGTGCACGCACTGCGGTTGCTGCAGGCACTTGATTGGCCGCGACGATAACCACATCGACATTCGCCGCTAACATAATTTGTGCAGCAGTACTCATATCATCCGCATCGGGTGCAACTTGAACAACCGAAGTTAACGCTACACCAAGTTCACCAGCACGTAACTGAATCCCGCGTAACATACCACGACCATCGTCCGCATTACTATAAATAACACCAATACGCTCAGCCCCTAAATCTTTAATAGCACGGGCAACCATAACTTCACCCTCAGCATCAAAAATTGGTTGTACTGGGAAACTTGAACGTTCACCACCTGTGGCATTTAAGTTAAAGAGACTACTTACACCTGTGGCATAGTACACTCGAGGAATACCCACTTCATTTAAATACTCACGGGTCGCCGATACTGTCGGTGTCCCAAAGTGACCCACCAAAGCAAAGACTTGATCATCTTCTACGAGTTCTTGCGTATACGACAATCCTAAAGCGGCATTAAACTCATCGTCTTTTTGGATGTACTCTATCATACGTCCTGCGACGCCGCCTTCTTCATTAACCATATTGAAGTATGCATCCATACCCGCTTTAAACGGGACGCCTACAAACGCCAATGGTCCACTTGTTGCGGCTGTGTTTCCTACGATAACTCTATCTTCAAAAACACCTTGTTCAAACTCATCTTGTCCACATGCTGCTACAGTAAATACTGCAAAAACCATTACTAAAGCTACTAATACTTTTTTCATAATTTCCTCCTATTTTTTCTTCTATCTTTAAATCTGTCCAACAGATGTGTTGCTATTTTCCAAGATACGCTTCAATAAGCTCAGGATCATTAATCAAACTGCTAGAATCCCCATGCTTAATGATTTTACCGACTTGAATGACATACGCATAGTGCGCGATTTTCAATGTTTGCAAGGCATTTTGTTCAACAATTAAGATCGAGATACCTTCTTGATTTAGCCGTTGCAAAATCGTGAAGATATTTTTTACAATCAACGGTGCTAACCCTAATGATGGTTCATCGAGGATAAGCAGTTTAGGCGTACCCATGAGTGCACGACCAATCGCTAACATTTGTTGTTCACCACCCGATAAGGATTGAGCCACTTGATCTTTACGCTCCTTCAACACAGGGAAATATCCATAAACTTTCGCAAGATTGTTTTGAATCATCTCTTTACGCGTCATCGTTACGCTTGACTCACCTTGTTCTTGAGCCTGTTTGATTTTTGCGGCCATACTAGAGGTTATACCACTCTCCTCAATACTTTCGATGCGAACCGTGGTCTTTTTGACCGTAAACGCACCAATCATTAAGTTTTCATAGACCGTTAAATCGCCAAAGATTTGTCGTCCCTCAGGCACATGAATAATGCCTTCTTTAGTCGTGATTTCTGGCGCTTGCTTCGTAATGGTTTTGCCAAAGTACTCAATCGATCCCGACTCGGCTTTGACAATGCCTGAAATCGTTTTAAGTAAGGTACTTTTGCCACCACCGTTTGCACCAAGAATCGCCGTGATACTTCCTTGTTTCACTGCAATATCAACATTTCTTAGCGCTTTAATCGCACCGTAGGAAACATGAAGACCTTGAATTTTTAAAATATCTGGCATCTCATTCATCCTTTCCTAAGTACGCTTCTTGAACTGCAGGATTCTTTTGGATGTTTTTCGGTGTATCCATTGCTAAAAACTTCCCAAAGTTAATCGCAACAATACGGTCACAAATGTTCATAACAAAGCCCATATCATGTTCAATCAATAAAATAGAGACGTTATGGTGGCTACGTAATTCGGCAATCAGCTCATCCAGATCGTTGGTTTCTTTGGGATTCAGTCCTGCTGCGGGCTCGTCCAACATCAAAATTTCAGGACGTATCACCATACAGCGTGCTATTTCCAAGCGGCGCTGCTGACCATATGCCAAGTTACCAGCTTGACGATTCGCAAACTCGGAAAGATTGACGCGCTCTAACCAGTTCACCGCGTTATCCAATGCATCCGCTTCTGCTCGACGAAATGCGGGCGTTTTTAGTAATCCTGAAAAGATGCCACTTTTAAGATGCTGATGCTGAGCAACCAGTAAATTTTCAATAACCGTCATCTCTTTAAACAAGCGAACATGCTGAAAGGTACGGATGACGCCTAGGCGAGCAATAGCTTGCCCTGGCAGCCCTTCAAGGTGTTTATCACGATACAAAATAGCCCCGCTGGTTGGCTTGTAAAACCCGGTTAAACAGTTAAATATCGTGGTTTTACCCGCACCGTTGGGACCAATCAACGAGACAATTTCCCCTTGGTTTAGCGTGAGCTCTACATTATTCACGGCTAATAAACCACCGAAACGCATCGTTAAGCCACTTACTTGCAATAAAGGTGTCGTTGATATCATGCTCCGCCTCCTTGTGCGCTTTTCAGCTTCATTTGGCGGCGCTGCATCGGTAATAAGCCTTGTGGGAGCCAGATCATCATTAACACCATCAATGCACCCAGCAGCAGCATGCTATATTCGTTCAGATCACGCATCATTTC
>SKFS01000056.1 GCA_007117885.1 Candidatus Izemoplasma sp. | reverse complement strand
TATCATTCCCTGCAATTTCACCCGAGATGGTGTATTCAAAAACACCTGACATATATTCAATAACAAATGGAGCGCTATCTGTGGCAAATGAATCACTATCAATTTCATTATCTCCAGAGTTTTCAAGTATCTGAGAGGATCCTATAGTCTCTAGGAAATAGTCAAAATTGTTTGCTCGATTATTTAGAATATACTGTTCAGGTACAAAAGTACCAAGCGGGAAATGTAGTTGAGTGGCAATCTCATATGTTTCATAGTAATCAATATAGTTCTCGGGTTCCAAATAAATATTGCCCCAGCTTATTATATGGTCTTTGGCAAATAGCGATGCTACTACCGAACTGAATTGTGCCGGGTTATCATTATAGTCTCCAAAACTTATCCTCAATCCGGAGTTAAACTCAGGCTTTGTTAATGAAACGCTGAGGCGAAAGAAGTCATTATAAAACTCCTCATCATCACCAGTGTAGTCTAGAAACTCTTGATAAAGTTCCAAATCGATTGTTTCTACAATGTAGACTGTCACCACCAATGACTCAGGGAAAAAACGGTTTTCATAAGATTCGTGGAAACCCTCTTTGGTTGGATATACTAGTGCGCTATGGGTTAGTTCTGGAAGAGTAATTTCATATGGAAGTTGAACATCATCATAATCAAGAACACCACTAATGGTAATTCCGCTAATGCTAAATGTTTGATATTCAGGCAATGAGGATGCTAGCTGATTTAGCGGAGTGATTGATGTATTAAGACCAATCATTGGCGTGTAGTAATCGATATAATACTGAAGAAGGTCATCGAAATAGGTCTCTAGCTCAACACCGTTTACATCTCTAAGACTCCATTGTCGTGGAGTACTATTCAATGCAAACAATTCTCCTAAATGGCCTCCAATCCCAGAGCCCGAAACTGCTGCCGGTAAGGTTGACTTAATGACATCGTAGTTATCAAAAACAAACTGTCCAAACTCCAGATAAGAATTTGAGGAATTAGATCCAATATTATAACTTTTCAAATCGCTAATCACACTTAAATCTGATCTGCTGATTGGTTGGAATTTAGCTTGAACAGATGCACCGTTAGCCATTATGTATCTTGCTGGATTCACTGTCCCGGATGATCGTAAAAATCCATTATTTGTTTGGAAAGTTAAGTCTGGAGTCCCCCATTCAACAAACTCAAATCCTTTGAAATACTCATTGTATGGCGTATTTGGAAAAAGTGATGCAGCGTTGGGATGACTGCTATGAGGATTTATTAAGGCGCCTTTGAGAACATAAGCAATTCCAGTATCTATGATTGCTAGGCCTTCATCAACAAGAGTTTCAAAGATAATCCCTTTACCGTATTTAATTATATTTTCAATTAGAGTTTGTTGATCACTCTTAAGAGGGTAGGTAAAACCTGAATCATTAGGAAATGACCCAAGATACATCGTACCTGACAAAGTGACATCATCTGAGATAGGGTCTAACTTAGAACTAGTGAGTACATTGGGAAGTAAATAATCCACATTTATTAATCCTGAAACAGCAGTTCCAGAAGGAAAATAAATATCGCCTATTCTCGAAGTTAAATTGACCTCAACAGCAACCTTTAAGGTTCCTTGAGCCAATTCTGTCAGCCATGTTGTTTCATCACCAACATAACCAGGATAAAACTGCTTATATCGGTTATAGGATAATAGTCCTTGTGAATCTTTGATGGCATCAATTTCTTCTTGCGAGAAGCCTAATAAACTGCGTAATCCATCAGGACTAAAGTTCACATTATTGTTGATATTTAAAAGGTTAAGAATAGTGTTCCACTTAGTAGAATCAATCCCTAGTGCGGTGTAAATCTGAGAAGCAGTGACTTCGGAGGATCCACCACCTGAAATCAGCGAGGCAATCGAAACGGTAAGATTACTTGCACCGCCACTACGAGTGAATACAAGGTTGTTTCCGGATAAACTTACTCCAGTAATGCTGATGCCTGCAGGTCCTTGGGTCCCTGTGCCACCACCTGATGACCCTGCTGGGCCAGAAGGACCTGATGGTCCACTTGGTCCGACGACTCGACCCGCATTGAAGGTGCTTCCGTCGGTCATCGTAATGATCAGGTTGCCTGCGGCGTTCACAGCAGCGGAACGAATCGTTGCCGATTCTCCTTCCACCACAGCCTTAACACCCGTGTTTTCCAAGGTGCCGTCTGAGTACACAAGGATGACTTCATTGTCTTCGTTCAATTGAACATCGACAACAGTTGCAACTGGTTCCGTTGAAACCGCCGTCACATACGGCAATACAAAGACGACCACGGACTGAGTGAGTCCTTGGTAGCTTGCGGTAATTTGAACGGCACCTGGTTTGAGGGCCGTGACGTTCCCCGCTGCATTGACCGATGCAATCGAAGGGTCCTCGGACACGTAACGAAGTTCAGAAGCCGCAAAGCCTTGAACGGTCACGCCCAGAGGTTTCGTTTCTCCGACGTTTAAATTTAAAGTAGCGCTTGATAAGCCAATCGCAGGCTCGACTACCGCG
>SKFS01000123.1 GCA_007117885.1 Candidatus Izemoplasma sp. | reverse complement strand
TTTCGCTAATAAAAGCGCTTAATTCAGGTACAATCATACCTTAGCTCAGTAACGGAAGCTGCCGGGAACGCCTACTTTTTTCAACGATCCTCTCGGTGAGCCATTCATCACTAAGATTGATATGGGTTTTCACCAGCCACCCACTCTCTATCATCACTCTTAAAGACTACTCATTCACCTCATTGATTTAACTTAGTCTAATCAATTAAACTTGACTTGTCAATCTTTGATCCACTGAAAACGTTTTAATCGTTGACATAGTGCTTGCAAAACGCGTCACGTTCTTGAATGCAAATAGTGTCTTCAAAACTTAAGCGATCAATATCACAACTCATAAAAGCAATTTTACGTGGTTCATCTTTCATTAAGTCAGTACTTAAGTACTTCTTATTGTCGTCAGGTAAAATCGTCACTACAACGGCATCCTTACCTAGAAGATTTTGAATCTTTACAGCACCTAAAAAGTTTGCACCGGATGAAATCCCGACACCAAGGCCTAAGTCTGAAGCAAGTTTCTTTGCCATCCTGATGGCATCCCCATCATCAACACTAATAATATCATCGAGTTCATCAAGCTTTAAAATATCGGGAATGAAATCATCAGAAATTCCTTGAATACGATGTTTGCCGACTTTTTCACCCATTGAAAGTGTCGGTGAGTTAAGCGGTTCTAAAGGAAAGAGTTTAATCATTGGATAGTGTTCTTTTAAATAGTGTCCAACACCCATAATCGTGCCTCCGGTACCGACCCCAGCAATAAAGGCATCGGGGGTGACTGCGAGCGATGTAAGTTGTTTATGGATTTCAGGACCAGTACTGAGATAATGCGCTTCGCAGTTTTTATGATTTGAAAACTGTGAAGGTAAAAAGACCTTCGCATCGGCCGCTTTTAACGCTTTGGTTTGATTGATACTGCCAATAAAGCCCCCTTCTTGCTCACTGACAAGCGTCACCTCAGCACCAAAGCTCTTCATCAGGTTAATTCGCTCTTGGCTCAGCCAATCGGGCATGAAAATTCGTACTTTATGACCGAGTGCACGACCAATCGCTGCAAATGAAATTCCTGTGTTGCCACTTGTCGCTTCAACAATTACACCATCGTCCTTTAGTTCGCCGGTTTTTTTGGCATCATGTAAAATATGTAAAGCAATCCGATCCTTAATACTACCAGTGTAGTTATAATGTTCGTGTTTCACATAAATAAAACGCTCTTCACCACAGTAAAAGTACTTAATTTTAGATAAAGGGGTGGCGCCGATTAACTGTGATAAGTGTTTAAAAGCATTCATTGTATCATCCCTTTAATTGAGAATTTAAAGCCCGTTTTAAGGCTAAGGTATTGAGGATGCTTAAACTCACTACAATCGTTGTGACCGTCAATGTTAAACCGACAATGACTTGGTGATTGACTGTATATTCAAACAGATAACTTGGTAACTTATAGGCGAGTATCGGTAAGTAAAGCGCGAGATAGCGGTACATGTTTTTATAGTATTTTATCACGTTGAGTCCAGACTTAAGAAAGCGTTTCTTACTAATCACAAACAATGCAATACCCGTGTGCATTAAAACTAAAAAAACCAAAAAGTAACGGACATTAGTTATTTGAAGGAGTGTAATAAATGTCACCGTTAGAAGTTCCGCAAGGACAAACAGGCGAAAGTTATTGATGTGCTTTTCCATGCTCAGAAAGATCATCATCAAAAGATTTCAATGGTTTTTTATAGCCCTCTTCAAAATTCCCTTCAGGAAAACCATTGACATCATGGCAGGCAACGAAATGATCGCTTTCGACTTCGATATTTTCAGGTGGAATCGTTTTACACCCCTCCATCGCCCGAGGACACCGTTGCCAAAAACGACAACCTTTCGGTGGATTAATCGGACTAGGGATATCGCCTTTTAAGATGACTTGTTCGCGGTCTTCTTTTATCGAAGTATCCAACACGGCTTCTAAAAGCGCGTGGGTGTAAGGATGCAAAGGGTTTTTAAAAACTGTTTCACTATTGCCTGATTCCATGACTTTTCCTAAGTACATGACAATCATACTGTCACAAACATTTTTAACGACAGCTAAGTTATGTGAAATAAAGACATACGATAGTTTCATCTGTTTTTGGATTTTGGTAAGCAAATTAAGAATTTGAGCATGAACCGATACATCAAGGGCAGAAACTGGCTCATCACAAACCAAAAAATCAGGGTTTAAAATAATCGAACGAGCAATGCCCAAACGCTGACGTTGGCCCCCTGAAAAATCAGAAGGATAACGGGTTAAATCATCTTTTGATAAGCCGACGAGTTCTAAAAGCTCGATGACCCGTTGAACCATCGTTTCCTCATCATCTTGGCCGCGAATAAACATCGGTTCTGAGATAATTTGGTAAACATTAAATCGTGGATTTAATGAGGAGAAAGGATCTTGAAAAATCATCTGCATATCGCGACGGATTTTTTTAAAGGCATCACGCCGTAGCTGATAAAGATTTTCACCGTTAAAATACACTTCACCTGAGGTGGGTTTAACCATTCCAATCATGGCATTTGCGAGTGTCGTCTTACCGCATCCAGATTCACCTACGATGCCAAATGTTTCCCCTCTTTTAATGGTTAAGGAGACATCACTTACCGCTTGAATCACACCTTTTTTGATAAAGGGTAAACCGCCTTTTACCGGAAAGTTAACAGAGACATTACGCATTTCTAATATCGTTTGATCGCCATTTTTCATGCCGTCGCCTCCTTTTTAAGATTAAGTGGGTAATAACAACGAACCTCACGGTTTTCGGATAACGTGGTGAGCGGAGGCATGGTGTTTTTACACTTATCCGTCGCAAACTTACAGCGCGGATGGAAATAACAGCCGCTAGGTTTTTTCATAGGATGCGGCACAGTTCCCGGGATTTGTGAGAAGGTTTTTTCGGTATCTGATAGCTTCGGTACCGACGCCAGTAAGCCCACAGTATATGGATGGTGAGGTGCTTGAAACAATGCTTTAACAGGCGCTTTCTCAACAATCTTACCCGAGTACATAACATACACAGTGTCGGCTAAATTAGAGACGACACTTAAATCATGGGTCACTAATAGTAAAGACATTTCATGACGCTTCTGCATGCTTCTGAGCAAATTTAACACCTGTGCTTGAATTGTGACATCAAGGGCCGTTGTCGGTTCATCAGCAATGATGAGTTTTGGCATGCAGGCAAAAGCCATCGCTAGCAGCACACGTTGGCGCATCCCGCCACTCAGCTCATGAGGAAAGTTCTTTGCACGTGAACGGGGTTCAGGTACACCGACGAGTTTTAAAGCTTCAATCGTATACTCACGCGCTTCTTTTTTACTAACCCCTTGATGACGAATATACATCTCATCAATTTGCTTACCGCAGGTCATGACCGGGTTTAAGCTCGTCATCGCATCTTGAAAAATCATCGATATGTCTTTCCCGCGGATGTCCTGCATTTGTTTTGCCGAATAATCTTTAATGTCGTTACCGAGAAACTCGATCGTATCCACGCGAGTCATCGCAGGCGGGGATTCAATCAGTTTCATTACCGATTGACTCGTGACACTTTTGCCACAACCAGATTCACCGACCAGCGCGACACTTTCTCCTTGATGAATATCTAAATCGACACCCTCAACGGCGCGGATAATACCATGACCGCTAGGGAAGACCACTTTGAGATTGCGCAACTTCAGTACTTTATCCATAAAATCCCCCTAACTCTCTTCAACCGTTTTTGTCGTGTCAACACCGATTTTTTGGTGATCATCCATGGAAATAAACACCTCTTCAATATAACGACTATTTAGATTTTTAAAGACTTTGTAGACACTGCTTGTCTGTTTCATTCTTGGGTTCATAATCTCTTCCATTACAATGCCAATACGCATAAAGCTAAAGACCGCGAGGAAAATTCCTACACCTGGTGCAAAAATCCACCACCAGGCTCCGAAAAGAAGCGCCCCCCCACCTTGTGCATCGGCGAGCATTTTACCCCAACTAATTGCAGTAGGATCACCTAAACCCAAAAAGCTAAGTCCCGCTTCAGCAACCATGATCCCAGCACTACTCAACGCAGTACTCATAATAAGAAGATGCGAGGTCCCGGGTAAAATATGACGTATCATAATATGCCAACGACTCGCACCGGCTAGTTCGGCCGCTTTGACATAATTACTGTTTTTTAAAACTAAGACTAAGGAACGTATCGTACGCGATAATCCGGTCCACCCTAAGGCCACAAAGATAATGATAATAATCCAATAATCCCGACCGAAGACATTCGTTAAAACAATGACTAAAGGTAATGTAGGAATAACCAACATCACGTCGACAATACGCATAATTAAACTATCGACCGCGCCGCCAATATAACCGGCCATAACACCTAAAATCGAGCCGACAATGGCAATTGAAATACCACTCGTCACCCCAACAATTAGTGAAACACGGGTACCATAAATCAACATACTGAAAATATCTTGACCGGTGTTGATGGTCGTACCGAGTAAATGCGTTCGACTCGGGGGTAACCCTTTTAAAGTACGGTCGGCCACATCATAGGGATCAAAGGGTGCGATGTAAGGCGCAAAAACCGCCACAAAGACAAGAATCGCCACCACCGTTAAGCCGATCTTTCCTTGCTTGTGTGACCATACGCGTTTAAAAAATAGACCGATGCCTTTAATGCGTTTAATAACCCCTTGTTTAAGGCGTTTTCCTAAAGGAAGTTTTTTCATCGTTTATCACCTACCGTTACACGAGGATCAAGCAAGACATAAATCAAATCGGTGATCAGTATCGCAAGAATAGTAAAGCCTGAAAGAAGTAACATGATTCCCATCATTAATGGGTAATCATTCATGTTGTTGGCTTCTAAAAAGAGTGTACCCATACCATTCCAATTAAAGATTTGCTCAATGACAACTTGGCCACCAATTAAACCACTAATACTCATTCCTAACGAAGTGACAATCGGTAACATAGAGTTTCTTAAAGTGTGCTTATAACGAATCGTATTTTGTTTTAGCCCTTTCGCTTTCGCCGTGAGGATAAAATCTTCATTGGTGACAGCAATTACAGCATTTCTCGTGCCTTGAGCATAACCAATAATACTTCCAACTGCCATACTTAAAACAGGTAACGCCGCGTTTTCTGCGACCGTTTGGATGGCAGAGAGAGACCAATCAAAATTTGATACCATATTGGGATCGGTATAAGCAGGAAAAATCTCAAACTCAAAACCTAAGTAAAAGGAGAGAATTAATGCGATAAAGAAGCCGGGTAATGCAACCATAATCGTCGAGGCATTGAGCAGTGTTGTATCTTGCCAGCGCCCCCGCTTCATTGCCGCAATGACACCAAACAGAATCCCTGCGATTAAACCGATTAGTAACGTGCTTACCGATAAGACAAGTGTCCATGGTAAACGATCGACAATTAAATCCGTGACCGCTGGGGACCCAGAACGAAACGATGTACCTAGGTTTCCTTCCATGAGACCAGTTAAATAATTAAGATATTGCTGCCAGGTTGACACATCAAATCCGTATTGTTGGCGTGTCACCTGTTTAATAATTTCATACTCAATATCACTCATATTGCCTTGGGGTGGATAATACCTCTCTGCAGGGTCTTCAACCCCAATTCGAGGAATAAAGAAATTTAAAGTCATCACTATACCAAAGACAAATATAGAATAGAGTATTCGCTTTATAACATAACTTTTTTTCATCTCAGCACCTACTCTTCTTTGACTCTCACTAAGTTTTGAAGGGTTGCATTATTGAAAATTGTGGCCCCATCCACCACTTGATATCCAGTGAAGCGGTCAGTTCTTGCAACGGAAATCACGTTTGAAGTGTAAAGAGGTATTTTATAAAACTCATCCGCGATGAGCGGCTGGATTTCTTGAATGAGGGTATACTTCGTATTTAAGTTTAATGTAGTACGCATCGTATTAATTTTCTGATTTAATTCAGGATTCACTAATCGACCGTAGTTTGAAGTTCTTCCCAAAGCAGAAAAGTGTGCCCGGTACATAATATCAACATTTGATAGCGAGAAAATTACCCCTTGTAACGTCATATCAAACCGACTAGTATAAAGAAATGTTGTTTCGGGTTGTGATCCTTTTGCCGCATAGTTGACCTCAATACCGATTTTCTGAAGTTGGATTTCCAAATACGAAATAACATCTTGTTCTCCAGGATGGCCTAAGATATTAAAGGAAACGCGTTCGCCATCGAGGAGTCGATAACCGGCACTATCTTTATCCGGAACGAAACGATCAAGAATCGCATTGGCTTCCGCAAGTCGCTCTTGATGATCGCTCGGTAAGCGATCAGCATGAGGATTGTAAATCTCAGTCATTGACGCCCGCATTAATCCAGGGCTTACGGGAATACCCGCGCCATTTAACACATTTTCAATCAAGTTATCTTGATTAATCGCCAAGGCAATCGCTTTTCTAAACTCATTTTCTCTCAGCAAGTCACGGATGGGATTGCGTTCGCTATTGACAGGATTAACATTAAGAACGAGGGTTTGCACAAACGTTCCCGGTGCATTGGAGATAAGAATCTCTTCTTCCTGTTCAAACAAACGTAAATAGTTTGAACTCACAGCGGTATCTAAAACATCAATATGCCCTTTTAATAACGCATAGATGGCGACGTTAATTTCTTGATATAAAATTAAGTTTACCGTCTCAATATTAAATAATGGGCTACCATCATCTTTCTTCAAATGGTAATCATCGCGTCGATGGAGGACGATTTGCTGACTACCCGACCGTTCCGTATCAATCACATAAGGACCACTGCCGACAGGGTTTTGATACCGATACAACGTTTCTTCTGTCGGTGAGGCACTATTGAGTTGATTTTCAGGACTCACGACCGGTTCCCAGATATGTTTTGGTAAAATTAATAAAGATGAAAACAACGGCATCACTGAGCCTAAAACTTTATTGACATGCATGTAGATAACCGTATCTTTATCCTCTTCAGCAATGGTATAGCCTTGTTGGGCGGCACCATTTTCATACGTAAACAACCCTTGTCGTGTTAAAACACCATTGGTGTAATTATGCCTTAAATCACTCGTCCAGGCTAATGCCCCCGCATGATTAGAAAGTAAATGATTTGTGCCAATATCAAAAGAGTAATAAATATCTTCAACCGTTAATGGCACGCCATCACTCCAGGTGATATTATCGTGAATAATAACTTTAACCGCTAGATATTGACGACTAGGATCGCCGTATATTGCTTCTAAACGGTCATAATCAATGATCCCTTCCTCGGTAACGATAGGGTTTCCATCGTCATCAACATAGTACCACTCTTTACCGATAATAGGGTTAAATAGTCCTGTTTCTTCATCATAACTAAAGAGAGTATTATAAAGCATACTCGCAATCGTTGGGGCAATACCTTCGCGTGATAACCAAGGCATAAAGGATGTCGGAAATGAAGTTTGCACAGAACCAACATAAAGGGTATTATCATCGGGTCTTCGGTTTTGTCTTTGACTTGAACACGCACTTAAGACAAAGACGACCATGATCAGTAATGTTAAAACCAATAATTTCTTTTTCATGATTTCACCTCAAGTTGATAAAGCTAGAAACGGCATCAAGCCGTTTCTATTTATCATTTTGTTAATAAGAAACTAAACGGATTTCCATGGATCTCAAAACTCATATTTAAGCCACTTGGCCAGATTGCACCTTGACTGACACTACCAGTAGTTGAGGTTAAGTTAAGCATAAATGACATAATGCCAGGTGTGACGGTAAACGTGCCACTTTCTTCAATCAAGACTAAATCGTCGCTCGCTTGATCAACCACTAACAATGTATAAGTCCCATCGGGGTTGAGCGTCATGGTCGCATAGTACTCTTCTTCAACCATGGTATAGCCATCAAAATCACCTTGAATTAACTGATCGTATAAAACCCATTCAACAGCACTGAGTGTATCTGATACAGGAAATGTTACGGTGAAAGCGTAATTTGCTTTTGAGCCAACCACGGAAACCCCTTCTTCAGATGTAAACGTAAACGTTGCATTGCTGACTTCAAAGGTGCCAGATTCTGTGAACTCGCCCCCTTCATAAGTAGAGGTAAACTGATAACCGCTGAAGAAGTCAAGTTCTAAGCGTCCGTAGGCCTCATTTGCACTGTTGTATCCATAGAATACGCCCGCATACTGTGCCGAGGTTGCCACCCTAAGCAACTGCGTGTTACGTGGACTGGTTGCTGTTAACTTCACGCCAACTTCGATGCCACCGTCTTCTGTGATTGTACCAAGGACTTGTGACTCACCTAAGGGTGTCATGGCAAAATGATTCTCATGAACTCTAAAGAAACCATGTTCATGATATTCAACGGTGTTCTCACCTTGTGTTTGGCGGCTTAAGTAGTGATACTTAGCACCAGGCTTAAGGACTAAAATATACTCATAATCAATATCATCGTCACTATGCATCCCTAAGTAGGTATCATAAAATTCTTCATAGACAAACTTATCGGCATATAAGCGATAGATAATACTCGGATCCTCTTCATCTTCAGCTTCATAACGAATGTTACTTGCCCCATAAGGAAGCGTTGAACGGAAGACGAGACGATGTCCCTCTCGTTCAAACGTAGCCGTTTTAGGGTTCTCTGGGGTGGAGTCATGATAAATCATTAAGTATGTCCCTTCAAGCTCACCAATAATTCCGCTACCACGATCTTGAGAAAACTCTCTAGAAGGGGATAATATGAAGTTTTTTTCCTCATCAATACGAAGATAGAACGTGAGCGCCATCCCTAAATCGGTAATATCAATGGCATAATCACCGGCCAGTTCAAACACTTCATCAGGGAGTCTAATGTCACCGTTATCCCCGTTATCCCCATTGTCGCCATTATCGCCATTATCGCCGTTTTGTCCGTTATCGCCGTTATCACCATTGTCATCACGACGACAGCCCAGACTGACAAATGCTAAACTAAATAGGATGAATACTAGAAGGATACGAAAGACTGTTTTTTTCATCGTAAAACTCCTTTCATTGCTTTAATAAGGGAATTTGAGTTTCTTACCAAAGCCATCTCTTGTTGCTGAGTTGTCAAAAATTTCTTCAATTCTAAAGATATATGCAGGATACTTTAACCAACGACTTTTATCGGGTCGATGATAGACATCGTGCTGTGCATTGACAAACTGTTGATAGATTTCGCGTTTTCCAGAATCGTTTTCATCATAAATTTCCATCTTGCCACGGACTTCATAAGAAATCATCGGCGGTTGATAGAAGAGAAGCGTGGCTTCTGGGTTGACTTGGTAGTTCTCATAACTGTGCTTCTTTGCCATTTCTAAACTGGCCATTCGGGTAAAATCAATACGGTGGTGAACATCGGGATGATACATTTGTTCAACTAAGAGTTTTAAACCCCGTTGACTATAGGCACGGTCATCGCCATCATACGAATCAATATGTTTCATGTAGGCAGCCAAAACCTCTTCTAAGTACTCATCTTTAGGAATAAAACCAACACCTTTAATGCTTGCATTCAAGCCAGCAGGTCCATTAGAAATAAAGCCTGGATCATGCGAACAAAAACTTAAAAAGACCTTCTCTTTTGACATTTCTTCGCCATCATTAAGGCGCATAACGGTGTTAGCCCTCGTATTGA
>SKFS01000079.1 GCA_007117885.1 Candidatus Izemoplasma sp. | reverse complement strand
CTTTTGGATTATCCAAAAAACTCGGTGGTCCTTCTTCTATTATGTTTCCATCATGCATGAAAATCACATAATCTGCAAAATCCCGCACAAAGCTAATAACATGAGTCACAAAGACAAACCCAACACCTGTATTTCGTAATCTCTCAACAGCACTTAAAACATCATCCGTTAAAATTGGATCGAGCGCTGATGTGGGTTCATCAAGGAAAATTGTTTCAGGATTCATCGACAAAGCGCGAGCAATCGAAGCACGTTGAGCTTGGCCCCCTGAAACATTTTTGGGAAGCTTATCGGCTTGGTCATCCAAAGACAATAAGGTTAAGTTTTTAAGCGCTAATGCTCTTGCTTCAGTTTTCTCCATATGACGCGTCTTTTCTAAAATAAGCGTTATATTATCAAGCAAACTCAAATGAGGAAATAAGTTATGACTTTGAAATACAAAGCCGACTTTTTTCTTATACTCCGGTTCTTTAACATTGACATCATTAACATACACTTCACCGCTTGTGGGTTGCTCCAAACCCGACAAAATCCGTAGTAATGTCGATTTGCCAGAACCTGAAACACCGATAATGGCGACGGCTTTTTGATCTTTTAAAGAGAGATTAATATTATTGAGCACAGACACATCATAGGTATGCGATAAGTTTTTTACTTCAATTTTCATTCGAGTGCCCATCTCCTCTCAAGCCAACGCGTTCCTTGTGATAAAGGAATGGTAATGACTAAATAAAGTGCCCACATCAACAAATAGGCTTCGGTAAAGGCAAAGGTCCGTGATTGAGTAATTTGAATCGTATAAAACAGTTCCCGGTAACTTAGCACATTTAAAAGCGCGCTACCTTTAATGATCAATGAGAAGTTGTTCATTAAAGGTGGCATTAAAATTCGAATGACTTGAGGTATGATTATGTATCGATACCGTTGATAGGAAGTAAAGCCAAACAAATCCATTGCCATATATTGCTCTTCACCAATACTTGAAAACGAGGACTTGAAGATATTTGTCATATAAGGAGTGATGTAGATAATAATTCCTAAAATTCCCATTAAAGGGCGGTTAAACGTATTAAACGAAGGCCCGATAACAAACGCCATGACAAAAATCATAACAAGCAAGGGTGTTCCATAAATGATTTCGGTAAAGACATCGGTAAACGCTCTAAAAAATTGAATTTTTGTAGCGGATAATAGATAAAAAATAAAACCTAAAATAACACTGCCAAACAGCGCGATAATCGAAGAGTAAATTGTATTGATAAATCCTTCAGTAATCAACGATTGATAACCGTCTAAAACACCAAGATTAAATGGGCGTCTTTGTCTTGAAACAATAAACAGAGCAAATAGAATGAAGATGCCAATCGATCCAAGATATGAAAGTAATTTATTCATTGATAAAGAATTCTAATCCGTAACGTTCTAAAATACCGCGAACCTCATCATCCCACTTGGCTGTCAATGTTTCATAAAGACCCCCTGGTTCATTAAGTGTTGCAATGAACTCATTAGCTTGCTCGAGTAACTCAGTATTTCCTTGCGCTACAGCCATACTAATTGGACTGATTTGGAATGGATCCCAGTTCACGATAGTTGTATCACGATTGGCTTTATGATTATTAACAACGGGAAAAGCGCTCATCATTAAAATATCTGATGTACCTTGTGTTAATGAAGCAATCGCGGTTGAGAGATCTGTTGCTTCAGTAACATCTTTACCTAATTCAGCCGGTAAGTTTGCAGATACTTGAGTCGCAACCCCGACAAAGCGTGTCCCTTCGAGTGCTAAGATATCTTCAGTTGTTGAGTCTTCAGATAGGTTGTTAGCTTCTGCGTAGTCTTTATTGACTAGACTAATGATTTTAAAGTAGAAATAAGGATCAGAAAAATCAACCACTTGTGCACGTTCTTCCGTGCGACTCATCGAAGCGATGACAATATCAATTTCACCACTATCTAAAGCGGGAATCAACCCTGCAAAGTTCGTGTTAACAATTTCAACTTCACGACCGATAAATTCACCAAAGGCCATCGCAACATCAACACTGATACCTACAGGAACTCCATCCTCTTCAGTTTCAAACGGTGGATAACGTAGATCCATACCAACCCGTAAGACATCACCACTTCTAGCACAGGCATTTAGCAATAAAACAACAAATAAAGTTAAAAACAATACAACCAGTTTTTTCATATAAATTTCTCCTCCTATTATAACGATTTATGTTAGTTCAATTATACTGAAAGAGTTCTTTGAGTTCAAACCATACGCATATGTTAAAGCAGCTTTACAGCGATATAAATCATTCTAACGGTTCATATATTACTAAAGTTAAAAGTCAGCATATCATAATTTATTATACCATAAACGACCCACGCTTTTTGATGGATAAAATACAATCTAAACTCTTGACAAGTAAACATTTTTTTTGTATTTTATTATTAGCAGAGCACAAAGACGAGTGCTAAAAATGACAATAATTGAAATCTAAGGAGGTAACTTATGTTAAAACCACTCTATGATCAGGTTGTTTTAGAGTCTTCTCCTGAAGAAAAAAAGACTCAAAGTGGCATTATTTTAACGGCTAAAGATACGGATGCACCGAGCATTGCTACTGTGGTTGCTATCGGTGAAGGACGCATTGAAGAAGGGAAGCGTCTACCGCTCGCAGTGAGCGTCGGCGATCGTGTCGTGTATAAACGTTACGCCACGACTGAAATTAAAATTCATGAGAAAACCTATTTGATTGTTAAAGAATCTGATATTTTAGCAATTGTTGAGGAGGATACGTATGAGTAAGTCGATACTTTATTCTAAAGAAGCGCGCCAAGCAATGGTTAGAGGCGTTGATAAACTGGCAAATACCGTGAACATTACCCTCGGTCCAAAGGGTCGCAATGTCATTTTAGAAAAGAGTTATGGGGCGCCGCTGATTGCGAACGATGGTGTCACCATCGCTAAAGAAATTGAGTTAAAGAATGCTTACGAAAACATGGGCGCAAAACTTGTTTTAGAAGTTGCCTCTAAAACCAATGATACCGCCGGCGATGGAACGACCACTGCGACCGTTTTAGCCCAAGCGATGATTCACGCAGGGCTACGAGCCATTGATAAAGGGGCCAATCCAGTTTTACTTAAAGAAGGCATCGATAAAGCAGGTCGTCATGTAGCGGATACGATTTTAGGGTTAAGCCGTAAAATCGAAACCAATCAAGACATCGCAAGCGTAGCACGTGTTTCATCAGGAAGCCAAGAAGTGGGCGACATCATTGCAAACGCCATGGAAAAAGTTGGGAAAAGTGGTGTCATTAGTGTCGATGAATCAAAAGGCTTTGACACTGAACTTGAAATTGTTAAGGGGCTTCAATATGATAAGGGCTATATTTCACCTTACATGGTGACTGATCGTGAAAAAATGGAAGTTGTGTTGGAAAATGGCCACCTACTTGTAACCGATCATAAAATTAGTACGATTAAAGACATTTTGCCGATTTTAGAAACCATCGTTGAAACCAATAAGCCTTTACTAATTATTGCCGATGATCTAGAGAATGAAGTGACAAGCACACTCATTGTCAATAAACTCCGTGGTACATTCAATGTGGTGGCCACTAAAGCGCCTGGTTTTGGCGACAATCAAAAAGAAATGCTTACAGACATCGCGGTGTTAACGGGAGCGAACTTCTATGCTAAAGATTTAAATATGGAACTTAAAGATTTAAAAATGGAAGACTTAGGCTTAGCTAAGAAGGTCATTATTACTAAAGATCACACCACGATTTTAGAAGGTTCAGGCACTAAAACACTCATTGAAGAACGCGTGACAGAAATCAAAAATCACATCGAAAACACAACAAGTGATTACGATAAAAAACGACTCAATGAGCGACTTGGTAAACTGACCGATGGGGTAGCTATCATTAAAGTAGGCGCGGTCAGTGAAGTTGAACTCAAAGATAAAAAACTACGCATTGAAGATGCTTTAAATGCGACAAAGGCGGCGGTTGAAGAAGGCATTGTTATCGGCGGTGGTGCCAGCCTAGTGAATGTTTATAAAACCTTAAAAGAGCGTTTAAAAGACGACGTAATTGATGTTCAAAAAGGCATAAACATCGTTTTAGAAGCCCTTTTAAAACCCATCTATCAAATTGCGGAAAACGCTGGTTACGACGGCCAGGAAATCACCCAGCTACAGTTAACTAAAGCGGAAGACATTGGTTTTGATGCCAAACGTGGAGAATGGGTAAACATGATTGATGAAGGTATTATTGATCCTACGAAAGTTACCCGAAGTGCCGTTTTAAACGCAGCGAGCATAGCCGCGATGTTTATTACGACTGAGGCAGCGGTCATCGAAAACAAAGACGACAAAGAAGAAAATAATCCAATGAATCCTGAGCTCTATTAGTTATTTTCAATAAATATATGATAAGATGTTAGTATCATCACTAACGTCTTTTCTTTTGGAGGAAACCGATGGAATTTAAAGAAGCCATGATGCACCGACGCTCACGTTATGAGTTGACATCAACGAGTCCGCTAAATCCTGATCAACTAAAAGCTTTACTCGTCCATGCACTCAATCATACACCCTCAGCTTACAACGCACAAGGTGGACGGTTACTGCTTGCTTTAAACGAACACCATCAAGCGATTTGGGATGCGCTTATTGCACTGCTTAAAACACGCCAGTCTGAAGAACGATTTGCGAAATCTAAAGCAAAAATCGAACAGTTTAAAAAAGCGTATGGCACGGTCTTGTTTTTTAATGATCTCAATGTCATTAAGGAATACCAAAAAAAGTATCCGAAATATGCTGAGCAGACGGAGCTTTGGTCTCAGCAATCGCATGGCATGTTGCAATACGTGGTATGGACATCGTTCGCGGATGCAAAGATCGGCGCTTCATTACAACACTACAATCCTTTAATCGATGACGCGATAAAAAGCTTATTCGCCGTACCGGATTCATGGAAACTCACGGCTCAAATGCCGTTTGGCATTGCCAAAGGTTCCCCTAAAGAAAAACACTTTAAACCGATAGAAACACGGTTAAAAGTGTTTGAGTAATTACGTGTTACGAATATGAATGGCCGTTTTATGTTTTTTGATTTCAAACTCTTTCATGTTTTGAACGAACGTCAAAGGCCGTACATTTTGCCCATAGTTTCGCGGATGAAATCCGGGAAACTTTTTTTGTAAGAGTTGGGCAACAACAGACCAGTAAGCGAAACCATCGTCTTCAAGATTCGCTTCGATGATATTTTTCAGTTCCTGTTTAATCTTTTTTAACGGTGTGATACTCGTTAGTTCTTTACCGTTAGTATTGACCTTCTTCTTCGTCGCAGGTTTCGTAGTTTTAACTTCAGGTTTCTGCGATTCATACATCTTATCTAAATACGAAAACGCTTCACAGGAGTTAACTAAAGCGATTGGTGTTTTGCTTTCACCCATACCAAAGACAAAAATATTATCCTCACGAAGTCGCGTGACTAACTTAGTAAAATCAGAATCACTTGAAACAATACAAAAGCTATCGACTTTTCCAGAATATAAGATATCCATCGCATCAATAATCAAGGTAAAGTCAGAAACATTTTTTCCCGAACTCGTGTAAGCATACTGCTGAATTGGTGTTAAACCAAACTCATTAATCTTTTGTTTCCATGCACCGAGTTGATCGGTCGTCCAATCGCCATAAACACGACGATAATTAATTTTGCCGTACTTATTGGCCTCATCAACAATTAACTCAATGTAATTGGGGGAAATATTCTCAGCATCAATGAGCAAAGCAATGTTTTTACCGGTTATTTCCATTGTCCTTATCCTTTCTTAGTTCTGTGTATTTTTTCGCGTTACCGTAGGCTGCCTTAACGGGGTACTTTTTCTCATTCTTAGCCAGTTTCTCAGCAATAATCGATTCAATATCGAAAGCATAGTTTTCCGCCAATAAAAGACAGTAAATCAGCACATCCGCTAACTCTTCTTTGACACCTTCAATATTCGGTTCAACGTGTTCCCATTGAAAGTGTTCAAGAAGTTCGGCCGATTCAATCGCAATGGATTTTGCCAGGTTTTCCGGTGTATGAAAGGGTTGCCAGTTCCGCGCATTGCGAAAGGCGATAATGTCATCAATGAGTTTTTTCATTCTTTTCTCCTTAAGTTAAGAATCGCTGTGTCTTTGATATTTTAGGGGTGAAGACAATGTTTTCTAACGGAATATCATAATACTTATAAATATAATAGACATCCATAAAATGACTGTTGACTGTGGCGTGTTTTTCGATGGTACCATCCGGTAAAAAATTCATCTCAACATGCCCTATTTTATTAATTTCAACGTGATCAGTTGTGAGTTTTACCGTCGTGTTATTCGCTTTAGCAAACGCCTTCAAGTCTTTCTGTAATGGCGCTTCCTCATCAAAAACATCATGAAGAAGTTCTAAGGTTAACTCATCATCGTAAATAAAGACTTCCTTCAATGTTTCTTTTAACATATCGACACTTTCAGTATCGAACTTATAACCAAGTTCATACGTAAAGCGTTCCCTCACTTGAGGATTTTCGAAGACTAGCAAACTAAATGAGTGCTCAAAAGGATCGATGCCATGAATACTCGATAAATCGTAAAACTCATAGCGATCGAGTTCATAGACGGCACTTTCATCCATATTTAAGACTAATTTCACCACAAGCAAGATATCGAGAAGCTTTAACGCTGTATTTTGCTGCAAGGCATCGTAATCTTTAAGTTTTAAGCCTAATAAATCACTTGCATCAAAATCGATAATTCGCGACAACTCTAACGTAAAATCAGCGGGTCTAAACAATAGTTGATGACTCGAACGATACCCTCTTGTCGTTTTAAAAAACGGGTTCGCCCCTTGATCGAACAAATAATAAATATATGAAGCTTGCTTAGCATGCCGCAAGGCTTCATGAAAAAACGTTAAGCCAAACTCATTGTACGCATTGAGATCGATGTTGCGTTCAACAAGAAAATCGATGGTTTTACGAAACAATGCTTCATCTTCAATTTTCAATACATTGATTAAGTCATCGTTATCAAAATGTTGTGAAAGGTCTTTGATGGGTTCAACATATTCAAGCATGTCTTGATGGTAGCTTATGATTTCGTAAATAATGTCTTCATGTTTAAGAAAACGTTTATACGCGCCTTGCCGAATTAGATAGGCAAACACCTCTTGATTATCAAGCGCAATCTTTAATAACTCTTTTCGCTCTTTCGCTTCAATGCCATACGCTTCAAAAAACTGTTTAAAATAATCCAAATCTTTGGTTTGGACCATGTACTCATACATAATAAGATATTGTTCTGTACTAAAAGGAATCTTATCGAGCGCTTCAAGCAATAACTCTTCACGTTCGAAAATGATCAAAACCATCGGTAATGTCAAGCGGAAGGGATTATAATAATCGGAATAATCATAGGTATTAATTAAGTACTCAAAAATAGCCATACTATTGTACGCCGCACAAATCTCAATGGGATCAATCATTAACTCCTTATCGACATAGGCTTCAAAAACTTGTACAAAGCTTTCTAAATCATCATCGATGATGCTTTGTGCATAAGGGGTTATTTCAATCATTTCTTCGGATAAAAAGAAATCTTTATATTGTTTTATCATAGTTAAACCTCACTTAATGGTGTTCTTCGCTAGAGGATGTTTCTTCATCAATGACGTCCGTAAAGTACGATTGAAGCGCTTTATTCAAGGCTTGAGACTCTGGATTAGCTTTCATTGCTTGACTGAATCCCGATTTCTCTTTACGCACAGCGTCGTCAAAAATCATTAGCGTAGACATTTCAAACTCTGCGGTAAAATCAAGTTTAATAATGATTGCTTTGAGCCAGTACTTAAACAGTAACTTCAAAAGCATGGCTAAATAGTAAATCACAACAAACGGCAAAAAGACCAACGTAAACAGCAAATTCATCACGCCAATCGCGCGAGTTTTCCAAGGCGATGCATAATTACGTGCTTTAATGAACTTAATTTGCGTGTAAACAAATAGTTTAAATATCGGTGCGCTGATTTGCTCGATGAGGTAAAGAAAAAGCACCGCGACAAACAGGATGATAAACAACGGTAAAACAAGCCCAATACCAACACTCTTAATCCAAATCTCACGCGTTCGATAGTTTTTAAAAGAGAAAAGGTAAGCAAAACATTTACCCCCATCTCGAACTGTTTTTAGCATTCGATCACCGCCTTTAAACATCTCTATTATTGTAGCATACTGTTGTTTAAAATAACAGTATTTAAGCGAAATAAAAGCCTTCTTTTGAAGGCCTTTATGATTATTTATCTTTCTTTAAACACATGAACCAGTCAAGACAATAAACATCCTCATCTTTACCTTCCATGCGATCTTTAGCTGTCCCACAGGAACCCGCAGGTGGGACGATGACATCGTCTCCTGGACGCCAGTCTGCCGGGGTTGCAACGCCATCTTTATCGGCTTTTTGAAGTGCTAGAATAATCCGTTTTAACTCATCGAAGTTGCGCCCGGTTGAAAGTGGGTAATAAAGTATGGTGCGAATTTTACTTTCAGGGTCAATGACAAACACAGCACGGACCGCTTGAGTGTTTGATTGATTTGGTTGAATCATACCAAACTTACGGGCAACATCCATCTTGATATCTTCAATCAGTGGAAACGTCACTTCAAGATTTTTCATGCCTTTATACACAATTTTTTCTTTAATCGTTCGTAGCCATGCAATGTGCGCATACAATGAGTCAACACTTAAACCAATCAATTCAACATTAAGTGCTTTAAACTCCTCATGCATACTCGCAAAAGCCATGAACTCCGTTGTACATACAGGGGTGAAATCAGCGGGATGGGAAAAGAGAATAACCCACTTCCCTTTGTAGTCGTTTGGAAATGAAATATTTCCTTGTGTCGTGACCGCCTCAAACGCTGGGGCATCATCACCAATCAATGGCATTCTTACCATTTCTTCATGTTGTTCCATTATATTTTTCCTTCCTTTCAAGCACCTTTAGGTGCGTTTTTTTGGCATTCTTTGCACACACCACGGTACACCAACTGTGCCGTGTAAACAGAGTAATCCTGCGCCGTTTTTTGATCGAGTTTCGGCGGTTGAACATCTAAATCAATAATTGCATCACAAAGATCACACTTGAAATGAGCATGCGGGTGTGTGATAAGGTCATAGTGCTTCTGCTGCTGCATCAACAGCGCTTGGACTAAATGTTTTTCAATAAACAAATCCAAGGTATTATAGACGGTGGTTTTCGATAAAGTCGGTAATACTGGATTCAATGCTTGAAAAATTTCTTCAACGGTTGGATGATTCATGTTCGATTTCAAAAAATCGTAAATCATCACCCTTGTAAAAGAAGGCTTTATATTATGATGTCTTAACAAATCACTCGTGTTTTCCATCGTATCACCACTATTAATTATAAATTTGTAATCATTACAATTTTATAATAACATCATTTAATAAATTGTCAAGAAATAATCCATCTCAAAAGCAATTCTCTTAAAGGCATAGTATAATAATAATGAAAGGGTGTGTCATAATGGAAATTAAAAAAGGAAATAAGAGTTTTTATATTGGCGAAAACGAGGACAATGCGATTGGCCGTATTACTTATATCGTTGAGAGTGAGTCGGTTATTGTTGCGAACCACACGTATGTCTCACCTGAACATCGGGGTAAAAACATCGCCAAACTTTTGCTTGATCGACTAGTTGAGTTTGCACAAGATGAATCATTAAAAATTCGACCCCAGTGTTCTTATGTTGTGCGGGCATTTGAAAAGTATAAAGAGTATCAAAACATTATTGCCTAGCCCAATAAATAAAGCGTTTTACTGGTTAAAAGAGTGAGGTGACTAACGATAATGAAACGTTTAACTATAATACTACTTATTGCCCTCAGTTTTGTCGCTTTAAACGGCCACCAAAAAGTTAGCTTATATCGAACACTCATCTTTGGTGAAAGCGACCCGAGTGCGTTGATTGAAGACACGATGATGAGTCCGCCTGATTTAGAAGCTCCAGTCACTGAAGATTTTTTAATTCAGGATGATTTACTCTCACTATCAACAATGATCGAAACCCGTGACTTATTGCGCAGCGGCAACCTTTACATCGAAACCGATCAATACCGTGCCATGTTTGGCAACCGCTTAGTTCGCTCGGGCACAACACAAGGTTCTGGCTTCGTGTTTTATCGTGAAGACACGACATTTTATGTCTTAACTAACTACCATATTTTAGTTTCAGACGGGTTGACACCTGCCAATACAAGCCGCATTGAAAGTTTGCTTAACGAGACGTTCTCAGCGACACTCATTGCCTTTGATCGAGATTTAGATTTAGCGGTTTTGCGCTTTACAAGCGACGCCTTTGAAGGGCATATATTCAATCTCAACGATCGGCTCAGCCAACCGCCTGAAGACCACGAGTTTTTATTAGCGGTCGGCAATCCACAAAGTGTGAGGCACATGGTAACCTACGGAATCTTTATGCGTTTTCTAACGATTACTCGTGCCGATTTTGATGTCATTTACCACAGTGCTATTTTGCATCCTGGGAATAGTGGTGGTGCGCTTACTGACATCAATGGTGCCGTTTTAGGAATTAATACTTGGAGTGCCAGTGATTCCGATGTGGACAATTTTGCCATTCCTCTACCGATTATTATCGATTTTTTAGAAAAAAATGACTTAGCGCATTAAAGCTAAGTCATTTTTATGTTAAATCAATAATCGTTTTTACTGCCACCGTGCCCGTATTTAAAACAATTAAACCATGGGTGACATCGGCGCTAAGAATCATGCCCTTTAAACTTCGTTTTTGGTGCGCTTGCAAGTAGTGAATCGTAATCGTTTCCTGTCGTGCAAACGCTTCTTCAAAACGGTATTGCATGGCACTATACTGGTCTTCTGACAAACTGGGTTGGGTGATTGAATACTGTTGATCGAGCAATTCTAAAATATCTTTACCTTGTTCGGTCAACGATTGAAAAGGCAACCATTTAAGCATTCGACGATCATGATAGATTTTAGCCATGGTGACCTCCAATCAGCGACGAACGCGCAATCGCCGTCCCGGATTCTAGAAACGATACGAGCCTAGACACACTTGATTTACCGTGTTGATGGCGAATTAAATCAATGCTTTGCCAAAGTTTTTGGCGTTTTTCTTTGCGGATAACATCGCTAAAAAACGACGCTTGCCACGCTGCCCGATACGGCTGCAACTTTGTCGCACGAAGAAACACTTGGCGAACGGGATAACCTTCGTAAAACCGATGAAAAAGTCGCAACACCGCATCGAGTAAATCTTCGACATCGCAACTGGCAACGTCGAATGTCATCTGACGAGAAAAGCCGCCCCCATAGGCTTTGCTATAGCGTATACCAAGATGAATCGTCTGCGCTTCTTTTCTAATAAAGCGTAAGCGTTCCGCCACTTCATCGACCATCTCTAAAAGAATAACCATCATCTCAGCGCCAGGATAATCTCTATAGAGCGTCTGACCTAAGCCAACACTTTTCATTGGAATATGATAGACATTTTTCTCACAAATAATCGACTGATCAATGCCATGGGCATGGTAGTACAACTCTTCACCAATCACACCAAATAATTTTTTTAACTGTTCTTTTGAAGCATGGGCTAAATCATACACAGAGTAAATATTCAACGCATTTAACCGTTTTTCCATCCGTTCCCCAATGCCCCACATTCGCTGTAATGGTTTAATCGGCCAAAGGGAATGAGGCACATCCTCATAGCGCATCACCGCAATTCCAGAAGGTGCGGTTTTACTATAAAGATCAAGCGCGAGTTTACTTAATAAAAGGTTGTCTCCCACGCCACAGGTTGCGGGCACTTTTGTGACCTCTAGAATTCTTTTCAAAATCCTTTCAGCAAGCACTTCAGCGCTACATTTATAGTAGTTTAAGTAACGCGTCACATCTAAAAAGGCCTCGTCAATACTGTAAATATGAAGGTCTTCCGCAGCAATAAACTCAAGGTAGACTTCGATCACTTTGCGAGAGTAGGCTAAATAAGCCTGCATTCTCGGTTTAGCGACAATCAACCCTTGAATATTTTCAGGCAATTCATGAAGACGAAAACGGCTCTTTAATCCTCGCGCTTTTAAAAACGGGGTGATTGCTAAAACGATACTGCCATTACCACGACTTCGGTCGGCAACAATGAGCGGTGTTTCAAAGGGATCAAGACCACGTAAAGCACACTCCACAGAAGCAAAAAAACTTTTTAAATCAATGCATAAAACATCGCCTTTTTGCGCATACTGTTTCATCGTGTTCCCTCCTCTTCTTACAACCTACTTTTATTGTATCAAAATAAAAAATCGGAAACACTCTTGACATTTTTCCTGAATTTTGAAATTAAAGAGCCGTCACTGTGAACGGCTCTTTAGAATTATTGTAAAGTTTTTTTTATAACGGAGTAAAAAGATTGAAATACTGCATCGGCCGTAAATCTTCGCAATCGATCCCGGAATTAAATGAGCGATTTTTAATGAGCGCCTCAACATCACACGATTGACCCGTTTTGATACACCTCTCAAGAAAATCTAAATAAATCATCGCATCGTCAAACGCTTTTTGAAATAGCGCATCGACGCTTTCAGTAGAGGGTGCGTTAGTCACAGGGTGATGCCATACTTTGTGGCCACGGTTTAAAAAATCATAGTTTAAAACCGGCCCATATAAAGACATATCTTGATAAAACAAATCCTGTTTATGCGAACGTTGATCGAGCCATCGGTAAAGCTTTTTCTTCACTCCAAAACGATCGTTCATAAAAACCCGAATAACGTTGCGCATACCTTTAACCCCGCGCCAAAAATAAACGCCGCCATTATCCATCCCTAACGTTGCTTTCACAAGAACGTCGTAAAGATCGATGAGTTGGTCTTTTATGGCAACTTTAGGTACCCCACTCAACCAATTATAACGATGGGCTGAAACCCCGTGATCTTCAAGTATCAAAACTTTATCTATGCTCCGCTCAAATTTTAAGTGTAGCCCCCGCATGGGGTCAGTTTTGGGATCGTTTTCCCGGTAAACACCCACATGGTGATAAACATAAGGGTGAATCGCCGTATCCAGTGCAAAGTGAAGAAAAAAACCTTGAACATAAGCATAAAGTGCTGCAGAGTCATGGTCTTTAAGATAGTTTATTAATTGCTTAAATAACACATTGACCCGAGTATCATGCAATCGGTCACCCACTTCACGTGCGGCTTTAAAATCTTTGGAAAACACTAGATAGTAGAGCGGATCTGGCCCTTGAGACCCTAGTTTAATCTCCTTGCTAAACGCCTGTAATCCTCGCGCCTTGATGACCTTTTCCGCGAGGCGCTCATGCATATAGATGTCTGCCATTCAATCACCCTCTTAAGTCGCTTAGTTTAATTTGAAAATAGTCCGGTAAAGGACATTCAAATTCAACATATTGCTTTGTCATAGGATGGCTAAAACCTAACTTGGTCGCGTGAAGAAACTGACCGTATTCACTGTCCGTTTTACGGTGGCCGTATTTAGGATCACCGTAAACAGGAAAGCCAATATATTTTAAATGCACACGAATTTGATGGGTTCTGCCACTTTCTAAACGACAGCGGATTAACGTATGCTCAGGAAAACGTTCCAGCACTTCAAAATGCGTCACACTAGGCTTTCCTGAAGCGACAACCGCCATGTTTTTTCGTTGTTTAGGATCGCGCCCAATCGGGGCGTCAATCTTTCCCTTTTGATGTGGAATGATGCCCTCGACTAACGCCAAATACTCACGATTCGCTTTATGTTCTTTTAAGGCGTTCTGTAAATGAAGCAGTGCCGCTTTCGTTTTGGCAACCACCATCAATCCACTGGTATCTTTATCTAAACGATGAACGATTCCGGGGCGTAATCGGTCCCCAATCGCTTCAATATCTTCAACCTCTGCGAGGAGTCCATGAACCAACGTAACCTCATCACTCGTTGTAGAGGGATGGACGATTAAACCACTGGGCTTATTAATCACTAAAAGCACATCATCTTGATACACGATGTCTAAATCCAAATCCACCGCTTCAATATCGAGGGGCTTAGCATCCGGAACATCAACGAGAATACTGTCATCGGTTTTAACCTTGTAACTCGCTTTTGTCGGTGCCTGATTGACAGAAACATAGGCATGCTCAATCCATTGTTTCACTTGTGTTCGTGTCCAGGAAGGGTTTACTTCTGTTAAATATCGGTCCAGGCGAACGCCTTGAAACTCACTTGATACGTTAAACGACATTGGCATCGGCGTCACCCTCTCGCTTACGTTTTGGTTCAAAAAAGAAAACATCCAATCCAAATGCGATAATGCCCACAGTTAAAGCGATATCAGCAATATTAAAAACCCAAAAGTTAAAGCCAAATAGATAAACATCGATCCAATCAATGACGGCATTATCATGACGAAACAGCCGATCGATAAAATTACCAATCGTGCCCCCGATTAACAAAGTCACACCAAAGGAGTAAAAAAACATTTTTTTATAGTCAATCGAGCGTGCTAAAACGATAAAGGCAATTAAAGCAAGAATCGTCACAACAATAAAGAAGCCGAGTTGTTCTTGGAAAAGACCGAGTCCGGCACCACGATTTCTTAAATGGGTAATTCTTAAGAAATTCGGAATCACCGTAAATCCTTCACCAACCCGTGTTGTATAATTATAATCCAAGTTTTGATCGATAAGATATTTCGTCCATTGGTCTAAAGCCACCAAGGCGATAACACTCGCGACAAGGTATTTAAATTTATGCTGCATCATTCTCATCCTCTTTTATAAAATAGTGGGGGTTATGGTCACAATTAGGACCCAGCCAATAACTAAAACGACGCCCGCTTTTCCTAAACCAAAATAAAGTAAGGCTTTTTTAAAATCAATGAGCGCCTCATCGTAGACATCATCGAGTGAGCGAAGCGCGAAAAAAACCCAAAGAAAAACCCATACGGCTAAGCAAAAATTGATTAAAACTAAAAATATATAGACAAAACGAATGTAAATTAACATCGCGTTAATTAACGCGGCTACAAAAGGAAAAACAAGGAGGAAACTCACAACTAGGCCAATGGCTAATGCACTGAGGAGTTCCTTTAAAGAATAGTTTTTGATTAAATCTTTCCCTACCTTAATCATCTACTCACCCCTCCTTAGTTCCTCTAGATAATGGACAGCGTCTTGCCAATGTTGAATCCCAACAATCGTTAGATCAAGACCGAGTTCTTCCTTAGTCCGGATGGCAATTTGGTAGTTGTCATTCGCTGAATCACTCAACTGAGGCACAAAGAAGACATCGACCTGATTTCGCTCGGCGGTAATCACTTTTTGGCGAATGCCTCCGACAGCAGTCGCCTCGCCACGTGCATTTAGACCGCCGGTTCCAGAAATAATTAACCCTTCTGCTAAGGGGCGTTCCGTTAAAACATCGTACATGTAAAGAAACTGTATTAAACCACCACTTGGGCCACCAATTAAGGAAAAAGCGACACCAAAGTCCAGCGCTTTATCAATAATTTCATAGTAGGTGTCAACTTCGATTAAAAACAAACAGCCAAACGCCGTTTCTTGTTTCAAAACATAAATCTCTTCAAGCGCACCCGTTGCCTCTTTCTCAACGACAAACAAAGCCTCTTGGTTACATGGAGCATCCATCATTTCACTTAGACTATCGGGATTGCCATTAACCGACAATACCGTATCCCGAATCGCAAGTCTTGCGCCACTATCACTGCGCTGAATGACATTGTTGTAGTAGCGGACAATTTGCAGTTTTTCTCGATAGGTTATGCCAATATTAAGATGCTCGTATAGCGCAATCACTGCTTGATTCCAAGCGTTATCGGAACGTAAACTTCCCGCTTGAAAATCCACACGCGTGTCAACAATAGGCATCTCTCTAGGAATGACCCGAAGGTCGTTTTCTTGATCAAACTGCATAAGAAAGACTTGAAACAGGGTAGGCCGTGAAAAAGACATAATGTAAATCGAAAAATACGCACTTTCAATCGGATATTCACGTTCAAAGCGAATCGAGTTTTCAACGTTGGAAAGACCACCTGGCGTGGTCACTGTGAACTGAGCACGAACCGTCATCATAAGCACCATAAAAAGGTAAGGAATAAGCAAGACAAGCGCATAAATTCGGTATCTTCGCCACGCTTTAAGTAGCATTAAGTGTCACTTTTAAAGGTTTGATTTGTCGCATCGTGACACCGGCGTCACGAAGCATCCGCATACTCGCTTGAACACTGGCTTTGTCTTGATACTTGTTTTCATGGTAGACAATTTCTTTAATGCCGCTTTGAATAATTAACTTAGCACACTCATGGCAAGGAAACAATGTTACATATAAACTCGCATTATCAAGTGTAACGGTACTATTTAAGATCGCATTGGGCTCAGCGTGCACAACGTAAGGATACTTTGTATCAACAAAATCGCCTTCTTTACCCCAAGGATAAACATCGTCATCAAGACCAATGGGAAACCCATTATAGCCAATCCCAACAATCCGCTTCTTCTGATTAACAATGCAGGCACCGACTTGCGTTACAGGATCTTTACTGCGCAGCGCACTCAACTGAGCAACCCCCATAAAATAATCATCCCAACTAATATAGTCTTCTCGTTTCATCGACTCACCTACTTCACATTTTTATAGCTGTGTAAATTGACATGGCAATACCCGTTTTTGTTTTTATCTAAATAATCTTGGTGATACGATTCAGCCGGATAAAACGTCGCATGGTCAAGCACTTGAACTTGGAGTGGCTTGCGGTAATTTTGTTGTTGCGAACGCAAATACGCCTCAATAACTGATTTCTCGGTCGTGTCAAAATTATAAATGCCTGAGCGATACTGCACACCGATATCCGGTCCTTGTCGATTGATCAAGGTGGGATCGATAATATTAAACAAGTGATCGAGAAGTTTTGTCAAAGTGAGAACTGTTTCATCGTAAACCACTTCGACCGCCTCAGCATGGCCTGAGCCATGACAAACCTCTTCATACGTTGGATACGGTTTTTTACCATCAATGTATCCAACTGTGGTATCTTGAACCCCATCTAACTGTTTAAAATAGGCCTCAACTCCCCAAAAACAACCGCCAGCTAATACTATTTTCTTCATGGATGAACCTCCTTTAAAAGTGTTCGAATAATATACGAAGCCCCTACCAACCCTGCCATCGGGGGTACAAAAGGACTGGATGAAATCAACTTTTCATGCTGCTTTTTAAGCGGAATTTCCTCAGAAAAGACACAGGGAATAGACGCCTTTATCTGCGCTTTTCTAAAGTGTAAACGCAAAGCTTTTGCGACCGGATCAGTGTGCGTTTTTGCGAGATCAATCACCGTAACTTTTTCTGGTTCTAAGCGCTTTCCTTGGCCACAAGATGTAATAAAGGGAATATTGCGACTTAAGGCTTCTTTTATAATATCAATCTTGAATGTCATAGTATCAATCGCATCAAAAACAAAATCAATGTCATGGTTCCACACCACCGCTTTAGTTGAGTGGTCGTAAAAGATTGGGTAAGCAATCACTTCGCATTGTGGATGAATATCTTTAATACGTTCTTTCATTACCTCAACTTTCAAACGCCCAAGCGTCGAGTGTAAAGCAATCAGTTGGCGATTGAGATTCGTTTTTTCAACCCGGTCTTTATCGACAATGATTAGCCGACCAATGCCACTTCGAGCAAGCGCTTCAATCGCAAACGATCCAACACCACCACAGCCAAACACTAGCACGGTTTTCGTCGCTAGTAAATCAAGTCCCGCTTCGGTATACAAAGGTATCAGTCGTTCTTTCATTGATTGTCTTTCCCAATAAGCGTGACATTAAAAAGCTTACGACCGAGTACCGTGACAAAGATGTAGTTAACAATAAACAATCCTATTAGAAGGTGGATAACGTATTGCGCATCGCCACCAAACTCAACAAACATAACAATCAAACCTAAAAAACCAAATCCCGAAACTAAGAGTAAATAGGAAAACTCTTTACGGTACTCAATTTTAATCGCACGGTGCCACACCGAAAACTTACGCCACAGAATCAAACTAAATATCATCGCAACAGCGAGTAAAACCCCAATGCTCACGGTTCCTCTTGAGAGACCGAAACCATCAAAGCGGATACTATAGGTGTAGGTGATGGCGTAAAAGAGGGGCACAATATAAAGCAGTGAAACAGCCATAACGATAAAACGAATTTGCCACGTTGAATACACCTTCACGATGTGTTCTCCTGCGGCTCAATCATCGAGATTGCTTCGGCTTGTTCTCGTTTCTTTGTTTGGTAGAAAGTATAGAGTACCCGCAATGTTGCTGCAATCGGACTCGCAAAGATAATACCTAACACCCCAAACAAACTACCGAACAGTAAAATCGAGAGGATAATTATCAATGGGTGTAATGCCAATTGTTTTCCCATAATTACCGGTTGGAAAATACTGCCTTCAATAAACTGTAACACGATATTAATCGCCACAATTAAAAGTGGCGTTGTCGTCGTATCTTGCGTAATAAAGGCATAAGCCACAACAGGAATCATCGCAATAAGAGCACCAAAGTAAGGAATAATGTTGGCAAGGCCAACTAGTACACCAAAGATAAAATAGTATTCTAAGCCAATCAAGCGGTATACAATCGTTGCAACCGTCCCAATCGCTAACATTAAGAAAAATTGTCCCCGAATGTACGCCCCAACGGTAACATTTAAGTGACTCGCAAGCTCACTACCTGACCCTTTATAACGCTCTGGGACTAAACTCGCGAGCGCTTTATTGACTTTTTCATAGTCAAGAAGATAAAACAACAACAAAATTGGTAAAATCGCAATCACCATGACAATCCCATAAAACGTCGAGGGAATAATCCGTGTTAACGAATCAAAAAAGTTTTCAATGGCATTGTTAATGACATTACTTGAAGCAATGGCATTGGCAAAAAAATCATAGATTTGTGGCCCTAAAACAAACTCATTGCGAAAATCATTTTCAAAGTAGCGAACGATCGTTGGGTAATCAACGGCAAAAAACTGTCTTAGCTGACTGGTAAACAGGGGCACAATGTTGATCGCTAGCCCCGCCACAAATAGCCCCATAAGCAAGTAGACAACAGTCACTGTTAAGGCTCTTGGTCTTACCCCTCTTCGCTCTAAGTGCCGAACAATTGGAAAGACGATTAATGAGATTAGCCAGGCTAAGGCAAAAGGCACAATAACAGTTTGTGCCGCGCGACCGATGGCTTGCCAAAACCCATCAAAAAGAGTAATGATAAAAAGCAGAATCGTTGCCATAATGACAACCCCTAATGATTTTAAAGCAATATTCAAGTTTTGATCATTTAGAAATTTGGGTGGTTTCATTGAATCACATCCCTTCGTGCAACGACGGTTATTGTTTTAATTTAAGTTCCTCAAGTTGGGCCTTGTCTATTGGACTCGGTGCATCGGTAAGTAAACATTGGGCACTGCTCGTTTTTGGAAAAGCAATGACATCACGAATATTCTCCGTTTGGCCAAGTAACATGACAAAACGATCGAAGCCAAAAGCAATCCCACCGTGTGGCGGGGCGCCATATTGTAAAGCTTCAAGCAAGAAACCAAACTTCTCCTCTTGCGATGCCTTATCGATGCCTAAAATGTTAAAGACACTGTTTTGCATTAGTGCCTCATGAATACGCATTGATCCACCACCGAGTTCCTGTCCTTGAACGACAAGGTCATAGCAGTAAGCGCGGACTTGATCGGGTTCATCAATCAAGCGGGATTTATCGCGGTCTTGAACGCGCGTAAATGGATGATGCAAAGCATAATAGCGTTTTGTTTCAACATCATATTCAAACATTGGCCAATCGATGACCCACGTAAAGTCATACTCGTCTTTTGAAGTAAGGTTAAGCGCTTTTCCTAAACGCGTTCTTAACGCACCAAGGCCTTTACGTGCTGAATCATGGTCGCTTGCAACCATAAAGACAATGTCGCCATTTTCAATCGTAAAGCGCTCCTTTAAGGCTTCAATCTCATCGTCTTGCATAAACTTTGCGATGGATCCTGAAACACTGTCATTAGTGAATTTCAGAAAACTTAACCCTTTTAAACCAAACCGCTTCAAATAGTCCTGATAGCCATCAATGTCTTTACGCGAAAAGTTATCTGCTTGACCTTTAACATTAATACCTAATACACTGCCTTGTGTTTCAATGATGTGCTTAAAGACTTTAAACTCTGTATTAGAAAACAACGCGTTCAAATTATGCAGTTTCATGTCAAAGCGGGTATCGGGTTTATCCGTTCCATAGTCATTGAGTGCTTGATCGTAGGTTATTACCTTAAAGGGTTGCGTTAACTCAATCCCTTTCACTTCTTTCATGACATGCTTAATCATCCGCTCACTAACGTTGATCACTTCTTCTTGAGAGGTAAAACTGAGCTCTATATCGATTTGGGTAAATTCAGGTTGACGGTCACTACGTAAATCCTCGTCTCTAAAGCATTTAGCGATCTGATAATACTTTTCAAAGCCGGCAACCATCAACAACTGTTTAAAAATTTGTGGTGACTGTGGTAAAGCATAAAACTCAAACGGATGAATCCGTGAAGGCACGACGTAATCACGCGCCCCTTCAGGCGTCGATTTTGTTAGGATGGGTGTTTCAAACTCAATAAACCCTTCATTGTTTAAAAACCCTCTTACGGCTTGGGCCATGGCATGGCGCAAGCGCATCATTTTATTCAAATAGGGACGACGTAAATCTAAGTACCGGTACTTCAAACGCGTATCTTCAAGCGCATCGGTCTCATCTTGGATTAACATCGGCGGTTGTTTTGCCGTATTTAAAACCGTTATTTTCTTTACGTCAATTTCGATATCCCCTGTACTAAGCTGAGGGTTCTTGCTTGAGCGTTCTCGGACAACACCTTCTACTTCCAAAACATACTCGTTTTTAATGGCCGATGCAATGTTCCGTAAATCGTTATCGGCATCAAATGCGAGCTGTGTAATGCCTTCTTGATCCCGTAAATCAATGAAGACTAAATTGCCGAGATCGCGTCGTTTTTGAACGAACCCCTTAAGCCGTACTGCACTACCAACATCGGTGATTCTTAGGGCATTGTTAGAATGAGTAATCATGAACTTTCTCCTTTTTGTTCACACGTGTCACAGGCACTCGGTGCTGTGAGTAAATCGACGAGTGTTGCGTACAATCCACGAATTGACGAACGTGTGATTTCTTGTGTTTCTTGATTTTTTATTTCGACGTCACCTTGACGCATTTCCTCATCACCCAAGACGACGACAAAGCGCGCTTTATGGTGCTCACTTTGCTTAAACTGGGCTTTTAAACTCTTGCCAAGGAAATCGATGTTCGCCATAATGCCGCCAAGACGAAGTTTTTGGATAATCCGTAAGCCTTCTTTTTGCGCGGCCTCACCAAGCGTAATTAAGTAAAGATGAGAGCCGTAATCTTCCATCACTATATCCGCCGCTTTCAATGCGACAATCAGACGTTCGATGCCAAAAGAGAACCCCACTGCGGGTGTCGGAGGCCCATCTAAGGTCTCCACAAGGTGGTTGTAGCGACCGCCACCACATATCGCATTTTGATTACCAAGCAGCGCTTTGCTAACCTTAATTTCAAACACGGTGTGCGTATAATAATCCAATCCTCGCACTAATGAAGGGTCGACCTCAACGTCGATGTCCATCGTTTTAAGCGCTTCTAAAACCGCCTCGAAATGCGCCCGGTCATCATCGGTTAAGTAATCGATGGGTTTTGGTGCTGAGATTAACGCTGGATGATCAGTATCGACTTTACAGTCAAGGATTCTTAAAGGGTTTTCCTGATAGCGTTTTTGACAATCCTTACATAAATCGTGAATACTGTCTTTCAAATGCGCTTTTAGCGCTTGATGGTATGCTTGTTTACTCGCTTTATCACCCAGACCATTTAACGACACCTTCACATCTTTTAACTTCAGTGATTTAAGAAACGTTACCGCAAAGGCAATGGTCTCAGCATCGAGAAGCGGACTGCTCGAACCAAACGCTTCAGCGCCGAACTGTCTAAACTCTCGGAAACGCCCTTTTTGGGGACGCTCGTAACGAAACATCGAACCATAATAGAAAAATTTGTGAGGAACCATCGGGTTTGCATAAAGTTTATTCTCAATATAAGCGCGAACAACCCCCGCGGTTCCCTCAGGACGCAAGGTGTTTTCACGGTGACCACGGTCAATAAAATCATAAGTTTCCTTACTAATGATATCGCTTGTTTCACCGACGCCGCGATGAAAGAGCTGACTCGCTTCAAAATGCGGTGTCCGAATCTCTTTATAATGGTAAAGTTTACTTATTTGGATGATTTTCTTTTCAATCCATTGAAAATAGGCGATATCGTCAATAATATCATAGGTGCCTTTCATTTTTTGAATCATTGTATTTCTCACTCCTTTAGCTAAAAAAAACCGCCCTTAGAAAAGTATCCTAAGGGCGAAATATTCCGCGGTACCACCTTAGTTCCGGTCTAAAACCGGCCCTTACTCTTTAACGCAGAGAACGTCTTTTTCTACTTATTCAAAAAAGCCCTTAGAATTGTCAAGCGCATAACTCGTGTGACATTTCCACCGTCCGTCACTCTCTATTCCTTCGTCATTGCGCGCAGATTCCGCATCGGTTTATCGTCTAAATTATACAAGGTTTCATGGCTTAAGTCAATTTAAAAACCGCTATTTAATCGTCAGCTTCGCTTTAAACGGTTCAAAGATAGTCTGGCGGTTTTTTTCGTAGTCATCGTCCGTATAGCTTAAGATTGCTTCATCTAAAACCCGGCCATCGCCGTGCATAAATCCTTTCCGTTTCACACCTTCGAAGCTAAAGCCACACTTCTCGGCCACACGTCGCGAGGTTGAATTATCTAAAAAATGGGCGTAGGCAAGACGCTGAAGTTTAAGGACCTCAAAAGCATAGACCATTACTGCTTTGGTGGCTTCTGTGATGATCCCTTGATTCCAATAGGCAGGATGAAGCGCAAAGCCAATCTCGGCTTTATGTTTACGGTAAGAATGCAACTCAATGACACCGATCACTGTCCGTGATGCTGCGAGCACAATCGCCCATACACCCGGTTGACCATTTTTTTGTTTTTGTAGGGAGTAGCGAATAAACTGATGCGCTTCTTCTAACGTCTTTAAAGGAACCCATCCAGCATTAGGGCCCACATGAGGAAGCTTGGCATAGGCGAAAACGGCGCGAGCGTCTTTTTTTGCTAAGGACCGAAGAATTAACCGGTCGGTTGTGATAACGGGTAGTTTAATCGACATCCTTAATTAACATAATCCAGTCGTTTATTTTCTCAAAACCAAGTTTTTCATACAATGCTCCCGCGCGGGGGTCATCATAGTAAAGACACAGCGTCTTTTGCTTTTGATTAACATACAGATCCACTAAATAATGTAAAACGGTCTTTCCTAACCCTCGTTGACGGTGATCTTTATGGGTTGCCACCCCAACAATCATCGCCGTGCGCTTCGTTTCACCCACCGCACTTGCACTGGCAATGACTTCGCCTTCCTCACGAATAAAAACTGTCGTGCCATTCTCGCCTTGATGGTCGAGTAAATACTGGATAAACTCGTCTTTGGTTTTCATTCTCACTGAATCGAGTTCTTCAATTTGATTGAGCAGACGATAAACGTCCTCAGCATCGTCTTTCGTTTGTAAAATTTCAATGGCTTGGGTATCGATATCGTCTTCTTTCGTGAACACCGTTGAACGCATAAACTCTAAGCGATCAGGACGCATGTCAGGAAAGTGTTGGTTAAGCACTTCTAAAAGGTCACTCTTGCCGCTAATAAACAAATAATCAAACTGGTTAAACACCTCAATCCATTGTCGATTGAAATCCGTGGCTTTTGCATAATAAGTAATCTGTGATAAATTTCGACTCATGACAGCGTAGTATTCTTGATTTCTGAACTCGGCAAAAATCGCTTGATCTTCTTGATCAAAACCGAAGTTTTTAATATCACCGATAATGTATAAGTTCATTTCAGGTTCTTGATATAAAAACGCTAAGACCGCTTCGCGATCGGCTTCTGTTAGTCTACGAATCATTGGAATTTCTCCTTTCAAGCAAGATGGTTACAGGTCCATCGTTAATCGATTCAATCGCCATATACGCGGCAAACTCACCACGGGCAACGGGGATGCCCAAACGTTGTAAAGCATCGTTGAAAGTATCATAGAAAGCACTCGCTTGATCGGGGGCTAAAGCATCGGTAAAGGACGGTCGATGGCCTTTTTGTGTTGATGCTTCAAGAGTAAACTGAGAAATCGATAAAACACTGCCCCCGATGTCTTTAACACTAAGATTCATCTTGCCTTGAGCATCCTCAAAGATTCTTAGTTTAGCGACTTTTTCTGCTAACTTAGGAATTAAAGACACCGTATCACTTTGGTGAAAAGAAACATAAAGTAAAAGTCCCGTATCAATTCCCGAAAAGTGTGCATTGTCGATATAACAATGGGCTTTCTTTACGCGTTGTACTAGGACTTTCATTATTTCATCAACCTTTCAATACTAAAAACATCTCGGATTTTCTTAATATTGACAATCACGTTTTCAAGTTCGCTTTTATGGTGAACACCGACTTTGATTTTAATCACGCCTTCACCCCGTTTGTTTGTTTGAGCAGTCACTTGCATGACTTTCGCTTTTTGTGCCGTTGAGGTATTGATAATATCGGCTAAAATATTATCACGATTGTTAACGATAATCTTTAGGTTTACGCTGTAAATCATCGTTAAATCATCGCCCCAAAAAACCTCGATATACCGTCCTTCATCTAAGTTTTGTAAGTTGTTGCATCGCGTTCTATGGACAGCAATACCACTTCCTTTAGAAATATAGCCGGTAATCCGATCGCCAGGGATAGGACTACAACAGTTTGACAGTTTAATCGAAGGATTTTCTAAGCCTTCGACATAAATATTGGAGTCACTTTTTTGTTTTTGGGCTTGCTTGCGGTTAATCGAGTCAATCAGATCTTGCTCACTGTACTTCTCTTCGCCGATTAATGTACTTAACGCCGTTTGGGCGGTCAAAGTGTTTTTCCCGATTTCATAGTAGAGATCTTCTAAGTTTTTGATGCCTTTGTGTTGGAACATTTCGTGGATAATTTTATCGTTAATCGTTACGTCTTTTTTTCGGGTGTGAAGCTCTTTTTGAAACTCCTCTTTACCCATTTCAACGAGCACATCACGTCGCTGTTTATTTAAGTAGTTTTTAATTTTTGATTTGGCCCCAGAGGTCTTAACAATTTTTAACCAGTTATCATTTGGACCAAAACTATTCGCACTGGTTTTAATATTGACAATATCACCCGTTTGAAGCTCGTATTCTAAAGGAACAATCTTACCATTAACAATCGCTCCCACTGTTTTAATGCCGACTTCTGTATGAATTCTAAAAGCAAAATCCAGTGGCGTTGAGCCTTTCGGCAAGTCAATAATATCGCCTTGGGGTGTGAAGACATAGACATTGGAATGCAAAATGTCATCACGCAATAAATCAAGCACATCTTCTTCCGATTCGCTTTCTTCTGTGAAACGGATTAAATCGCCATACCACTTCAGCTTCTTACTGACCATCTCTGTCATAGGTATGCGCCCTTGATGCTCTTTATAAGCCCAGTGCGCGGCAATCCCGTACTCCGCAATTTGATCCATTTCTTTCGTGCGGATTTGGATTTCATACACTTTCCCATTGGCGATGACAGAGGTATGTAAAGATTGGTAAAGGTTGGGTTTTGGCATTGCAATATAGTCTTTAAAGCGGTTAGGAATCGGTGTCCATTTACTATGAATAACACCGATGGCACTGTAGCAGGCTTCAATGTTTTTCACAATGATACGCAAGGCTAATAAATCAAAAATATCATCAAAATCCTTATTGCGACTTTCCATCTTTTTATAGACAGAATAGATGTTTTTAATTCGTCCTCGCACATTGTACTCAAAATGGTGCTCACTGAGTAAATACTCAAGATTCGTGCGCATAAGTTTTAAATCTGCTTCACGGTTTTGCTTGGTATCACTAATCATCTGTGCAATCTCACGATACCGTTTCGGATAGAGATATTTAAAAGCGTTGTCTTCTAACTCAGCTTTTAAAATATACATCCCTAAACGATGGGCTAAAGGCGCAAAAATATCGAGCGTTTCTTTAGCGATCCGCATTTGTTTTTCTTCTGGTAAACTAAAGAGCGTACGCATATTGTGTAAACGATCAGCAAGCTTGACGATGATTACGCGAATGTCCTTTGACATCGCTAAAAGCATTTTTTGATAGTTTTTTGCTTGCACCGCAACTTTCTCTTCTTCTTCACTGGCGACGCCCTTAAACTTATACTGTCCTAACTTAGTAACCCCTTCAGTGAGTAAGGCGACTTCTTCGCCAAACACTTTTTCGATGTCTTTATACGTTGCTGTGGTATCTTCTATGCAGTCGTGCAAAATCCCTGCCATAATGGTGATCGGGTCGGTGCGATACTCACTAAGAATATAGGCGACACTTAAAGGGTGTGAAATGTAATCTTCACCACTTTTACGCTTTTGGCCTTGATGGTGGGATAAAGCAAACTCATAAGCCTTATGAATACGGCTTAAGTCGTCTTCATTACTTATGTAGGTCTTAATTTGACCAAGAAGTTCTTCGAATGTCATATTCATAAGGCGCTCCTTTCTTAGTAGGTAATTAACGAATAAATCGGATAATCGCTAAACTTATCACGACCGTTTAAAAAGCTTAACTCGATTAAAAACGCAATACCAACAACCTTAGCACCAGCTTTCTCAATTAAACGGATGGTCGCTTGGATGGTCCCACCGGTTGCGAGTAAATCATCGACAATTAAAACGTTTTGGCCGGGTTTTATGTCGTCTTTATGCAAACATAATGTGTTGTGACCATACTCGAGTTCATAACTCTCTTCAATCGTTTCACGTGGTAATTTACCGGGTTTTCGGACTGGGACAAAACCAATTTTTAAAAGGTTTGCTACGGGTGTACCAAAGATGAACCCGCGTGCATCGGGTCCAACGATGAGCTCCGCCTTTGCTTTTTTAGCGTACTCAACAAAACAATCCGTGGCGTAGCGAAACGCTTCACCATTGCCAATTAAGGGCGTAATGTCTTTGAATTGAATTCCTTTTTGAGGAAAATCTGGAACATTTGCAATATAATCTTTAAGATCCATTAAAACAGCCTCCTTATAGACTTATTATATCAAAATTTATCGGTTTACATCCGTTCTTTTGCATCGACACCAACGAGCGTTAAAGCGTCTTTTAAAACCGCTTTGACGGCATGAAGTAACGCTAAGCGCTCGCGAACTTTCACGGCGTCTTCACTCAAAATAATCTCATCGGCATAAAAACTGTGTAACGCTTGCGCTAAACGATGGATATAGTGAGTAATCTTATGGGGAATACGTTTTGTTGCAGCTTCTTCAATCGCGTCAGGATACTCGCTTAAGACCGTCAGCAAGTACTCAATCTTTTCCCCATTAAGTGTGGAAAACGTTGAAAGCGTCGGATCCACTTGATAGCCTTTTGTTTCCGCTTGACGAAACAAACTCGCAATGCGCGCATGCGCATACTGTGCGTAAAAGACTGGATTTTCATTGCTTTCTTTTAAGGCGAGATCTAAGTCGAGATCCATATGAGTGTTCAAACTGCGCATCGCAAAGAAATAACGGATCGGATCTTTGCCAACTTCAGCCATTAAATCGGCAAGGGTTATCGATTTACCACTGCGCTTACTCATTTTAATCTCTTGGCCATCCTGCAAGACTTTGACCATTTGTAAGAGTTCGACATCAAGCATTTCTTCCTGACCACTCATCATCGCAATCGCCGCTTTTAATCGAGGGACATAGCCGTGGTGGTCGCCGCCTAAAATGTCGATTAGTTTCGTGTACCCACGCGACAACTTATCATAGTGGTAGGCGATATCAGGGGTAATATAGGTGTAGGTGCCATCGGATTTTACAATCACGCGATCTTTTTCATCGCCATAAAGCGATGTTTTTAGCCATAATGCACCGTCTTCTTCATAAGTGTAGCCGCGGTCCTTCAACACGTTTAAGGTTTCTTCAATGCGGTTTTCTTTATACAGTTGGCTTTCTTTAAACCAAACATCAAAGGTGACATTAAACTGTGCTAAGTCCTCTTTTAATGATGCGAGCAAACTATCAACGCCATAGGCTTTAAAAAACTCAACACCCTCTTCATGGAGAAAACGATCACCAACTTCTTTAATGATCTCATCGGCAAGTTTCTTAATCTCCGGACCGTGATAACCGTCTTCTGGGACCGCTTGATTAATACCAAAAGCCTGATTATAGCGCGCTTTGATAGAGGCGGCGAGTTGATTGATTTGATTGCCACCATCGTTAACATAAAACTCTTTAGTCACTTGATACCCGGCTTTAACTAACACTCGGGCCAAAGCGTCGCCTGCCGCCGCACCCCGTGCATGACCAATGTGCAAAGACCCCGTTGGATTGGCACTGACAAACTCGATATTATAGTGTTCTCCCTTACCGATTGTAAGCGTACCGTAGTCGCTCGGTGCGTCATTAATACGCGGGATCAGGTCATGATAGATGGCTTTATTCACCGTAAAATTAATAAACCCTGGTCGGGCAACAAAAACCGCCGTGAAGATGGATTGATCAAAGTCACTCGCTTGGACTAACTCTTCAGCGATTTTTAAAGGGGGTTTTCGCAAAACCCGGGCGAGTTTCATCGCGATGTTTGTTGAAAAGTCACCATGGCTTTTGTCGTTAGGGACTTCAACTTCAATTTCAGGATAATCGATGGATTGGCGGGTTAAGGTTTTTTCAATGGTTGTGATGATCGCCGTTTTTACATTCATATAGTCACGTCCTTAAACTTTTAAACTGGTCTGTTCATAAAGCGGTTTTTTCTTATTTTTATACAGTTTCATCCACTTAGCGCTGCGCCCTTTGCCTAAAGGTCGAATTTTTTTCTCATCCCGTAAGCGCTT
>SKFS01000047.1 GCA_007117885.1 Candidatus Izemoplasma sp. | reverse complement strand
TTGACAGCATTCAAATCATTTTATTAGATCCTATTTCGGGAGAAACCATTGAACTTCGATACGATAACCGTTTAGTAGAATCACAGGCTGCCTTCGACCATCTCAATGCCTTTGAAGTAGGCGACGTGGTACGTGTGAACGGTGTCGTATTGGGATGGTTCAATGGCGCTCGATTGATTTATTTTGATGCAGAACAAATTGAAGTGATAGTAGATCCATCTGAGGGGGCGATTGATGCATTCTTCATCAATTTTTTTGATGATTTAATCCCAAGTCAAGTTGATACCTCGATTAACCTACCATTATCATTAACAGTTGGCAGTCAAGTTTACACGATAATCTACAGTTCTGATAACCTTGATTTCTTCGAGAATGATGGTACAGTTATTCGACCAGCATTTGGTGAGAGTGATGAGGAAATTGTTTTAACCATCAGTATAAGTGATGGAGATGACTATTCTAAAGAGCTTTCCTATCAGTTTATAGTTCTTGCTTTTACTACTGGATTTGAATTTATAGAAACGTTTTCCACATTTACTGAAGTCACAGCAAGTTATTCCAATACTGAAACTAGTTCGCAAGGTTTATTTGATATTCAATGGACACATATTGGTATGAGAGACGAAGGAAATTTTGGTATTGAAGGAGCAGGAATACTATTTAGATCTAACGATGCAACTTGGGATCCTTTCCTTCAATCAGATATTATTACAACGGGAATATCAAGTTTTAGTATTGATATGCGCAAAGCATTTACTGGTGGAGGAAACAGACAAATTCGTGTCATTATTAGACCGGAAAATGGCGATCCAATTGTTAGGCTATCTCAAACCTTTGGCTCAGCTTCAGGTGGTTCTGACGTCATCGAGACATTCTTCTTTGACGATTTCAATCCGATTTCCGGAAACTTCACGATTAGAATCGAGAATGTTGGGAATCAAATTACTCTAGACAATCTCTCATGGAATGATTAACTAATCTAAAGATTTTTAGAACGCTTCGCATCTTGAAGCGTTCTTTTCTTTTGGAACATGAATTCCTATCATTAGATGGCAATTCTTACAATATGTAATACAAGAAAATATTTTTTTATGATTACATAAATCTCTTAGCTAAGCGACTAATTTATAAAGAATATTAAAATAATAGTATCTAAAAAAGTATATAACATATTGCGTGAAAATTAATCTTTTGGTATCATGTAAGTAGTGTAACCGCTTGCTTTAATAAGCGTGCCGTATAACTTGGGAAGCGAGCTTATATGGAAGGGATAAGTCAACGTCGCGAAAGATGAATATGACGCGTTTTTATGAACGTGCTTTTTCATGCTTTCAACTCATTTAAAGCAAAGATACACAAAGAATATAATTCAAGAGATAATCATTACAGCATCTGCGAATAATCCGAACATTATTATTAATGGAGCCAGTAATAAAATCACTGTTCAATCGGATGCCACCATTAATTTTGGCAGCGAGTCGACCACACAGGAAATTGTTATCGATGACGGTGTAGATTTCAGTGCTACTGGTGATGGAGCTGTAAATATTCCGTTACCATTTGAGATCTTTTCTCGCGCGTTAGGCACAGCCGTAGCGGCAGCAGAATTATTAATCGAAGCCGACTACACAGCGGCAAGCTGGGGTCCATTTGCGAGTGTGTTAGTGGAGGCGCAAGGCGAATTAGTGGAAAAAGCACTCGCCGAGTTCATCGTCTTAACGGATGTGAATCATGGCAAACTGGATGGATCAGCGTTAACCTTTACGGTGAGCTATCACAGCCAAGCAGGGTATGATACGTTTGGCTACATTCAACTGAGTGGAACGATTAGCCATCCAGAGCTCACGGCGTTAGAGTTAGTGATGGATGGAAACCAAGTATCCATCAGCGCGTGGATCAAAGCGCCGGTGGGGGCACACAGCTTAACGGGAGGAGGCTACACCGACGAGACGACGTGGAACAACACGGGCGCAGGGTACTGGTCGGCATTAATCCCAGTGTTTGAAAAGAGCGGAGATGACTATAGGTTAATCAACTTCTTCGCCGACCCTACGTTGGCAGGATTATTCACCTTTGACATTGAGTGGAAAGACATCGATGACAATGTGATTTAACGCAACTGGTGACGTTTGATGCGTGTACTGACTGATTTTAAATTACCATAAACACATTTCAAGAGGTATTTCTCTTTTTTGATTTGTGGTGTTTTAAGGTTTACTTTAGTTTCTTTAAGCTTTGGGTAAATGTTTCAATCGTCATCGCTTGATACTCTAAGTTGACGTTATAACTTTTGTGAGTCTTTGAACAATGGTAAAACATCATATAAATCTACCATGTGGGTGATTTAGAAAAAGGGCTCAGCATGATTCTAGACAATGTGTTAGATATCGCTAGAAGCTTTAAGGTAGATTGTGGCACAGACTACATGACCATTGAACACTTCAAACAGGCGATTCAACAAACTTTAAAAGTATCAATAACAAATACAGTTCAACAAGACATCAGAACTAAGACGTTTTGTTGACGTTTTTCTTTTGAACCGATAAAGTCA
>SKFS01000024.1 GCA_007117885.1 Candidatus Izemoplasma sp. | reverse complement strand
TCGAAGATACTATGAAGAGCCTATTGCCTTAATAAGGCACGATGGGTTCTGTGAGGGGCTTATAAGACTTACCCTCACTTTAAAGAGAGGAGTATGTCGAGAATAGTCTACTCGACTGATTACGATGGTAAATTCAATCACTGAAGAAATGATTAAAGCGATTAAAGGTAACCAAGTAAAAAAACTTTCAAAGCTCCAATTTGATGGTTTTGATTTACGTCAAGCCCATGATGACCGTAAGCAAAACCTTCTCTTTTATGCCATCCGTCAAAAAGCGTATGATAGTTTGGTTTTTTTGATTGATTGTGGTCTCGATGTCAATCAAAAAAACCACTTTAGTGATACACCCTTACATGTTGCCGCTTACTTAGGCGATGCCTTTATGGTAAAACTACTCATCCAAAAACGAGCGGGGATCGACAGCTTAAATAAAAAGCACCAAACCCCATTAATGCAAGCTGCTTTAAAAGGCGATCTTGATTCGGTTAAAGCACTTGTCAGTAAAGACGCAAACCTAAATCTTCTCGATGATGAAGGCAATCATGTTTTAATGTATGCGGTCCGCAGTAAAAAGCTTAAGGTTGTGGATTACCTCATTGATGCCAAAGCCCCTTTGCATGTTTTGAACGATAAAAAAGAATCGATTATGCACATTGTGGCTGCCTATGGATTGCCGAGTATATTTGAGCGATTATTAAGCTTAGGCGTCAATGCATACCAAAAGAATATTTACCTACAAACCCCACTTCACTATGCAGTTTTAGAACCGATGGAAGCCATTTTGGATGGTTTATTAGCGGTAGGCTTAAACACGTATGATAAAGATCGTTTTAATGAATCGCCTTATGATCGTGCGGAAAAGCACAATAACCCAATCGCCATTACGAAGTTTACGCGTATGAAAACCGATCCTGAGCTACAAAAACAATTGCACATAAACCCTTTGCATCATGCACTAAGATATGGCCAACTCGATGCGGCGTTAGCCTATATGCATAAAATAAGCGATGTAAATCAAAAAGATCGTTATCAAAACACGCCACTTTTTTATGCATTGATGCTTAAGGATGTTTATACTATCGAGACATTGTTAAAAAAAGGCGCGAAAACTGAGGACATATCGTACACCCATCATGATGCCTTGTTCTACGCTGTTATCGAAGAGGACCTTGAGATCTTTACACTGTGTCTTAAGTACACAAAAAACCTTTCTTCGGCCACACGGAAATTAATAGAAATGATTGATAATGAACGATTTAATCGCTACATATAGTTTAGAGGAGTTTTTACAATGAAGAACAGTGCCCAATTTATTCCTAGTATACTCGTTTTGTTTTATTATATTATGTTAAACATAACACACCCGTTTTTAATCAACAGATGGGTGTTATTATTTGTTATCGTTGTTTTGGTCTATAGTTTTTTACAACATTTATACGTGACGATTGATTTACTGATAAGCAAGTATATCGCTATTTTTACATTCTTTTTATTTCTAAGTATTTGGATTATGGATACAGCCCTAAAAGTCTTGTCTATAGGTGAGATTACCCCACCGCTTTATGCTTTTATCTCAGGGGGAACTGGGTACCTTTTCGCCGTTATTTCATTGGGCATTGGTGTCTATGAGCTGAAACATATTCGCACGAAGGATTATCCTGGAAATGCGGTTTCAACAAAAACGTATGTTTTCACTCCTTTTATCGGGTTTTTAGCAATGGTGCTAATGCAACAGGTCTTCTATATTATCTTTGGCTTGTTTTGGCTGGCTTTAGCCTACTTAGCGATGATTACTGTGCTAGTGTTTCGCTACCCCATGGTTCGAGAAATACGAGTTTTTAAATACCTCTTGTTTATTATTGCTCAAAGTATTTTTACGCTGTTTTCGTTCTTTCTTTTAAGGGACGGTATCTATCCAATCCTCGCGTTTGATTATTACTTAGAAGCCTATCTAGTCGGTCACTATATCATGATTTTACTCATCTATGTTATGGCACCGATTGGTGTCATGCTATTTTTGATGAAACAAGAACTCAGAACGATTCATCGTGAGATGAAACCCGTGAAAAACACGGCAGAAACCCCACGTAAAATGTCAAAGGAAGAAGTATTAGAAGACATAAAAAAAGGTCTTAAATAGACCTAAAGGATTAAAAGGATAAACGTATACAAGTTCATTAGCGCATGGGCGAAAATTGGGATAAATATTAAACGCCCTGAATAGTAGTAGATAAACGATAAGACCAGCCCTAATGCAAAGTAAGGGACAATATAAACAAAGTTACTGAGATCAATTAAGACGTGAACAAATGCAAACACAAACGCGCTACCCAAAACCGCAAATACGGGTTTTGTCGCGTTTTTAATTAATCCATAGATCGCTTTTCTATAGACCATTTCTTCAACGATAGGCGCAAGCACCACCGCAACAATAAAAAGACTGAAAACATTAAAGAAGCTACCGCTTTGAATTAGTTGTTCAAGCGCCGCTTGGTTCGGTGAAATCGGATCGATATCGAAAACTAAAAACAGCCCTTGAGTAAGGATTAATACACTAAACATTAAGTATAACGAAATCATAATCATATACAGTGAAAAGCGCAGATGATGTTTAAAATATTGCCATTGGTTTTTAAACAAATAAGTTTTAAAGAAATGCAGCAAAACCACGGCTTGAAGAGTGTAAGCGGTAAGATTCATCGCGGCGTTAAAAGTATTTTGTGCGTCTGAAGATAAAGCCTCAACATCAATAATTAGCATGGCGAGAACTTGAATGGCAAAAGAAAAAAACAAAGCAAGTAAGTAAACGGTTAGGATAGCATGGTGGGTGTTTTTTGATAGTATTTGTTTTTTCATAGGAAACCTCCGAAGCTATTATAGCATATCTTGAAGCACTGTAGGGATGTTAGTTTAATTGACAATCGCCGTGCTTATGATATTATTATAGCAAGATTATATTCTTTTAGAAGGTGAAATGTATGGCTAAGAAAACCTTTGCGGTTATTGGCATGGGACGATTTGGTAGTAGCGTTGTCGAAGAGCTTGTGAAAAGCGGTTTCGATGTTTTAGTTATCGATCGCGATGAAGCACGTGTGCAAAAGATTTCTAAGTTAGCGACACACGCGGTTGTTTTAGATACCTCAGATGAAGGTGCCCTTAAGGATGTTGGGATTCAGAGTATTGATCATGTTATTGTGGCGATTGGCAAGGACATCGAAGACAGTATTTTAACAACATTGATTTTAAAAGAACTTGGCGTCCCGAAAATCACGGTTAAAGTCCAAAATGAATACCATGAAAAAGTTGTCCGTCGGTTAGGTGCCGATGAAGTCATTCAACCTGAACGCTTAGCGGGAAGACGGCTGGCACATAAAATTGTTACAAACAATATTTTAGAGTACTATGATTTAAGTGAAAACCATAGTTTTATCGTTTTAGAAGCGAGTGCTAAACTCGTCAATACAACCGTGGTTAACTTAGATTTACGGAGTAAATACAATATTAATATTGTTGCGATTAAACGGGGTGAGGATGTTATTATTCCTAGCCCAGATGAAGTTTTCCAAGAAAATGATCAACTGCTTTTAGTAGGAAAAAACACGGATTTAGATAAGTTTTCGCATTGGTGTAATAAATAAGCCTTTATAAGGCTTTTTTAGTAGGTGATGATATGCCGAAAATAATGATCGCTACAGAGAACAAAGGTAAGCTTAAGGAGTATGAAAACCTGCTTAAACCTCTGAATTATGAGGTCTTTTCTCTATTTGATTTTCCTGGGTTAAACATTGTTGAAAGTGGGACAACGTTTGCTGAAAACGCCTTACTTAAAGCGAAAACGTTGCGAAAACGAACGAATGAACTTGTGTTAGCGGACGATTCAGGTCTTGAAGTGACAGCCTTAAACAACCGACCGGGTGTTTACTCAAAACGCTTTTCTAAGCAAGGAACCGATGCGGCAAATAACCAAAAGCTTCTTGAGGTCATGCAGTCAGAAGCGGATCGCAGTGCCCGTTTCGTGACGGTAATTGTCTTACTTGATAAAAATCAAAATGCACACTATTTTAAGGGCATATTAGAAGGCTATATCCACACAAAAATCGAAGGCGAACACGGTTTTGGTTACGATCCTTTATTTATTCCTGCAGGCTATCATCAAACGCTTGCTGAGTTAGATTTATCGGTAAAAAACTCAATATCCCATCGCGCTAAAGCGTTGCGAAAAGTCCTTGAATATTTACAGCGTTTATAGGAAGGAAGGGTGCTATGAAACTGTTAGTGTTTAGTGATGTACATAAATATAAAGAACGTTTGATTGCTCTGTTAAATCACTATGATGACATTGATTTAACGATTAGTCTTGGTGATAGCGAGCTTAAGCGAACATTTTTAGAAAGCCATGATATTGTTGCTATAAAGGGAAATTACCCCTTTGATGCGGGGTTTACTGAGGAACATATTTTAACCATCGATGGCTACCGGGTCTTATTGTCGCACGGGCATCGTTATCGCGTTCAAAATGGAATCGATAAACTTTACTACCGAGCGTTAGAAGAAAGTATCCAGGTTGTTTTTTATGGCCATACGCACATCCCTTCTTTTGATGACGTTGAAGGCCGGTTATTCATTAATCCGGGTGCGGTGAGTAAAAGTCGAAGTCTTGATCAAGAAAGTTATATGATTGTTAAAACTAGTAAAGCGCAATGGATTTTCCGTTGGTATAACGCAATGGATCATAGTCTAATTCGAGAAATACGACATGATTTTTAAGATGGTAATGTTTACATAATAAGATGTTTTGCCTTTTTCACGAATATCGTGTAGGCTAGATAATGAGGTGTTTACAATGAAAAAAATGTGGTGGCAAGAAGCAATTATCTACCAAATATACGTGCGTAGTTTTAAAGATTCTAACGGCGATGGTATTGGCGATTTAAATGGGATAAAATCGCGTTTAGATTATTTACAAGACCTTGGTGTGGATACAATATGGATTTCACCACACTACGATTCACCGATGGATGACAACGGCTATGACGTGCGTGATTTTTATAAGGTCAGTGAGGATTACGGAACCCTTGATGATTTTAGAGTTTTCCTTGCAACAGCCCATCAAAAAGGGATTAAAGTGATTATTGATTTAGTGTTAAACCATACTTCTGATGAGCACCCGTGGTTTTTAGCTGCCAAAGACCCGCATCATCCTGAACACGAGAAGTACCACGATTATTACATATGGCAGCCCCCAAAATACGACGATTTAGGTCAAAAACAATTTCCTACTCATTGGATTTCTTGGTTTGGTGGCCCAGTATGGGAATATAATCCCCCTACAGATGAATACTACTTGCATATCTTCAGCAAAAAAATGCCGGATTTAAACTGGCGCAACAAGGCGATGCGTGAAGATTTAAAGGCAATGATCAAGTGGTGGATTGATCTCGGTGTCGATGGCTTTCGCGTCGATGCTTCAAATCATCTTGAAAAAAACTGGGATTTTCCCGATGCAAAACCAGGTTATGAGAACTTCTCAAGTTTACCCAAACACCATGAATATTTAGAGGAACTCGGTAAAGAGTTATTTGAGCCGAATAACTTAATAATTATCGGCGAATCAGGGGGCGCAACACGAGAAGAAGCTTTACAGTATGCCGGTTATGATTCGCACGAGTTTAACATGCTTGTGCAGTTTGAACACTGTTGGGTAGACTGCGATCCGTATAATCAGCTAACGCCTGGAAAATGGGCAAAAGGAGTCGTTGATGTTGCCCGGATTAAACACAGTTTTAAGTATTGGATTGACGTTTTTAAAAACAAAGGTTGGAATACATTGTATTGGCACAATCACGATATGCCACGTATTGTTTCTCATTATGGGAATGATACCGATCAATGGCATGAAAAAAGTGCCAAAATGCTTGCCTATACGCTTTACTTACTCCCAGGGACACCGATCGTTTATTATGGCGAAGAAATTGGCATGACGAACGTAGATTATGAAAATCTCACCGACTTTAGAGATGTCGAAGTGTATACCGAGTACGAGAATTTTATCCGCAATGGCGCCTCGCATGACGTGGCGATGCAAGCTTTACGCGATCGCGCTCGGGACAATGCGCGCTCACCGATGCAGTGGAATGACTCAGCGTACGCGGGATTTAGTCAGGTTGAGCCTTGGATGAAAGTCAATGGTAATTATCCGTCGATTAATGTCAAACGTCAACGGGCACAAGAAAACTCAATTCTAAATACCTATAAGCGGTTACTTCGCTTGCGGAAAGACGAATCACTCGCTTTTGCAGACGTGACATTTATCGATATTGACCACCCACAAAGTTTTAATCTAAAAGTTAGTGGTAAGGACTTTGATTATATTGTCCTTGCAAACTTTAAGAGTACCCCGTTTACGATGGATGCAGTGAATTTAGAGGGGTACGAAGTATTCTTAACAAATAGCGATGCATTAAGAGCGAAAGAACGCGTTTGGCGTTTTGAACCTTACGAGGCAAGAATTTATCGTAAAGCTAAGTAATCGATTACTAAGTGTTTCTCAACACCGAGAAACACTTTTTTTAATCATAGAATAAATATTTAATGAATTTTAAGGGTTTCAATTGACTTTAAAAATAGGGTGTGTATAATAAGGTTGCATTGTTTAATAAAAATAATTATTAAGTATATTAATGCTAAACAAAGAAACGGTTTTATACCAATAAAGGATAGACAGTTTATCGACAATAAACTAGGAGGTCACCATGAAAAAACTCATTGAAATAAAAGGACTAAGTAAGTCTTTTGATGATAACTTAGTGCTTAAATCTATTGACTTATACATTCGTGAAAATGAGTTCATAACATTGCTTGGACCTTCTGGATGTGGTAAGACAACGCTCTTGCGAGTGCTTGCGGGATTTGAGGTTGCCGATGAAGGAACGGTCTTGTTTGATGGCGCGTACTTAGATGACACACCACCGCATCAACGGCAAATTAATACAGTGTTTCAAAAGTATGCACTCTTTCCCCATCTAAATGTTTATCATAACATTGCGTTTGGTTTAAAACTGAAAAAACTACCCAAGGACGAAATTGATCGTTTAGTTAAAGAAGTCTTGAAACTTGTAAAACTTGAAGGGTTTGAACACCGGAATATTAAAACATTGAGCGGAGGGCAACAACAGCGGGTTGCGATTGCAAGAGCCGTCGTCAACAAGCCTAAACTCCTGTTGCTTGATGAACCTTTAGCGGCGCTGGATTTAAAACTTCGTCAAGATATGCAGTATGAGTTAAAAGAGATGCAACAAGCGCTCGGGATCACCTTTGTTTTTGTCACTCACGATCAAGAAGAGGCGTTAACGATGAGTGATACGGTCGTTGTCATGCGCGATGGAGAAATTTTGCAAATCGGCACGCCCGAAGACATTTACAATGAGCCTAAAACACGGTTTGTGGCGTCTTTTATCGGCGAGTCTAACATAATTCCAGGAACGATGCTGCGTGATTACCGGGTTAAGTTTGAGGGCTTGGAGTTTGACTGTGTTGATAAGGGATTTAACTTAAATGAAGCCATCGAGGTTGTCTTGCGCCCAGAAGATATCGAACTCAAACCTGCGACCGATGGTATTGTCGGTACGGTGACGGATATTATCTTCAAAGGGGTTCATTATGAAATCATTGTTGATGTGAAAGGAAAAGAATACATTATTCATTCCACGGATGCCCAACGTGTTGGCGATAAAGTGTCTTTGGTTTTTGAAAAAGAAGATATTCACGTGATGCGGTTATGAACAGTGTAAGACGTTTAGTGTGGCCCTACTTAATATGGTTAGGGTTATTGATTGTTGTTCCGAGTGTTTTTATTGTTTTAGCGACGATATCAACCTTTCATATTTTTAATGAGTATAGTTTTAAGTTTACCACTGAATCCTTGCAGTTTTTACGTGATCCAATCTTTATAAATGCTTTTCGTAATAGTTGGAAGTATGCAGGAATGACAACGTTAATTTGCTTCTTTATCGGGTACCCCGTAGCGTATTACTTTGCACGGAGTGAAAACCGCAATAAAACGCTTTATGTCGCATTGCTCATCGTTCCAATATGGTCGAACATGATTGTCCGAATTATCGCTTGGGAAAATATTTTTAAGCCGGTATCAATCATTAACTTATTCGGACTTAGTTTTGATTTAATCGGTCGTGATTCAGCGATTATTATCGCTATGGTATCAATGTACTTACCGTTTATGATTTTTCCTATCTATGCGGTGCTAGATAAAATGGATACCGCGCTTATTGAGGCCAGTCGTGATTTAGGCGCAAGTGCGACGCAAAGTTTTTTTAAAGTGACGCTCCCCTTATCGCTTGGTGGCATTGTCAGTGGGGTTATTATGACGTTATTACCCGCGATGACGGCCTTTGCTTTGCCAGAGAGAATTGGTGGGGGAACGATTATTCTTTTAGGAAATCTGATCGAGAAGGAAATTTTTAGAGGCTCATTTAGTATTGCTGCAACCGTTTCGTTTGTCGTCATGATTGTTATGTTAGGGTTATTTATGCTAATCATCCGTTTTGATAAGGAAGGGGAGACGCTGTTATGAAAAAACATCTCTTTGGTACTTCCTTACAAATTAGTTTAACGCTACTAACATTCTTTGTTATTTACTTGCCGATCGCTATTATCATTTTACTTAGCATTCATGATTCACAGTATGTCTTTACCGAGTTTGGGTTTACGTTTCGTTGGTATCGGGCGATCTTAGATGACCGGCCTTTGATGGATGCGATATTCGTGACCTTCCAAATTGCGATTATTTCAACGATTGTCAGTACATTACTTGGAACATTGTTTGCCATTGGCATTCATAGTTTACGGAAATCTGCACGGTTGCGCGTGATGGTTCTCAATAATGTGCCAGTGGTTAACCCAGATATTGTTACCGGAATTATGTTGTTTATGATCTTTCGCTTCATTCGGATTAGTTTTGGGTTTCCGACAATGCTTTTAGCGCATATATTTTTCTCGATTCCATTTGTGATTCTAAGTGTTTTACCGAAACTTAAAAGTTTAGATCCTAACTTGTTTGACGCGGCGCTTGATTTAGGCGCAACAAAATTTAAAGCGATTCTTTATGTCATTGTGCCAAGCATTAAAGTAGGGATGATTGCGGGGGCATTGATTGCCTTCACAATGAGTATTGATGATTTTATTATTAGTTACTTTATGAAACAGGGAGAGTTTCATAATGTCAGCACCCTGATTTACTCCCGATTAGGCAAACGTCAAATATCCCCAGCTGTCTTTGCCTACAATAGTTTAGTCGTTATTTTAACTGTAAGTATTATGATTCTCTTTAATCGGATGAATCGAAACCATCAAAAAATCAAAGGAGAAAGCGTATGAAAAAATTAATGATTGTCTTTGCATTATTTGTCTTTGGCATTGCTCTTAGTGCCTGTTCACAAAGAGAAACACTGTATGTATTAAATTGGGGAGAGTATATGGATCCTGATTTAATTCGCGAGTTTGAAAGAGAACACAACGTTCGTGTTGTCTACGAAGAAGTCGGTTCGAATGAGGAAATGGAAATTAAACTAAAACAAGGTATTACCAATTATGATATTATGATTCCGAGTGAATACATGATCGATAAACTTTTCCAAGAAGGATTACTTCAGCCTATTAATCGTGATTTACTGCCGAACTTATCAAACGTAGAGTTTTTCAGTGATGCGCGAGCACTTTATGAAAACGAACCATTTGGGGACTACATGATTCCTTACTTCTTTGGCACGGTAGGCATTATGTTTAACACGAGTAATCCTGAGGTGAGAGCAGCGATTGAAAGCCAAGAAG
>SKFS01000054.1 GCA_007117885.1 Candidatus Izemoplasma sp. | reverse complement strand
TAGTTACGATTTCAGGTATTGGAGATAGTGGACTAGCATTAGCAAAAGCGATCACAGCGGGAACTTACACTGTTGTTCGTGAAAGCAATACTACTGCTCGAATCGTTGGATTCTCAGGAGCATTAGTTACCGCGATAACTCTGCCAACTGCTACCACTGATGATCACCAACTAACAATTAGCTTCAAAGAGTCTGCCTTCCGTGTATCCGCTCCTATATTGAGTGCAACAGGAACTGGACAAATTGGAGTTGCTCAAGTTGTTGATGCTCCTGTATTGATTACATTAACTTCTGGTATAAATGATGCATCAACATCAGGAGTAACGTTCTCAATCCAACTTACTGGAAATACGTTCAAAGCTATTGAAGGACGCATCGGTTCTGGGTTCTCGGATGCTAACAACTTCCAGTTTAAAAATGAATCAACACAATTAGGATCTAGTGGTCTTGATAATAACGGCAGTGAGGGCATTGTGTTCTCAGGACTTGTCAGAAATAGTAATTCGGGAATCATTGATATTACTGTTTATGGTAATGGTGGAACAACCATCGATGTATCGGAGTTGGTAGTAATTATTCCAGCAGAGGCATTGAATGGAACATCTCCAACTGCGATTACTGTATTAACTGGTGCAAATCAAGGTATAGTAACTGCAACCAATAAACTTGCATTAGAATATAAATTAGAGTAGTTTACTTAACGAAAGTTAAGTACCGATTAAGTTAAGAACCAGGTTTATCTTGGTTCTTTTCTTTTGTCTTCTGCCAAGGAGTGATAGAATAACCCTAATGGTGAAACGATGGCTCGATTAACTGAGAACCAAAAACAATCCTTTAATATAGACTTGACTGCACTCATTCAAATTCCAAGTGTGCTAAAAAAATATCAACCACAAGAGAGCAATCCATTTGGTGATGACATTCAAGCCGCACTTGATTTAATGTTATCGATTGGAAATCGTGACGGCTTTCATAAGTTTAGTGTGGACAATTTTGCTGGCGTGATAGAAGTCGGCGAAGGCGAAGAAGTTGGCATTTTGGGTCACTTGGACGTAGTACCGGTTCAAGACGGATGGACCTGTGGTCCTTTTTCCGCGATAATCGAGAATGGCAGAATGATTGGCCGCGGTGTCAATGATGACAAAGGACCGACGATGGCTGCATACTACGCGATGAAGTGGATCAAAGACTCTGGCATTCCACTAAAGAAACGGATTCGTTTGATTCTTGGCACCGACGAAGAATCGGGCATGCGCTGCATCAAACACTATTTGACCAAACACGAACCCTCCTCAATGGCGTTTGCCCCTGATGCCGTATTTCCTTTGATTTACGCGGAAAAAGGAATTCACTCGTGTGAAGTTTCAGGAATAGAATCATCGATTATCGCCTTTGAATCTGGCCAACGATTGAACATGGTCCCTGAGGTTGCGAAAGCAAAGTTATCAACCGATGTCAGTGAATTGTTCAATGATTATCTAATCTCAAATAGATTCTCAGGAGAAATCAAAGACGGATGGTTGATTGTGTATGGGAAGGGTGCCCATGCGATGCAGCCAGATGAAGGGATCAATGCTGCTAGTTTGTTGGGCAAGTTCCTTGTAAAAGTAGTGGATAGTCCTTTTACGCAGTTGTTATCTAAAATGGATAATACGGGAAAGGTCTTTGGTGTTGACTATGTGTCCAATGAAATGGGACCGATCACCTTTAATGTGGGACTCGTTTCTGTTCAAGATGGTAAATTTTCTATTAAGATCAATACTAGGATTCCCAAAGGTTATCCGCATTTAACAAAATTTGAGAGAGTACTCTCTGAGTTTGGTACTTATAAGGAATTAAATAACACGCCTGTTCATTATGTCTCTCAAGACTCTCCACTCGTTAAAACACTCTTAAATGCCTATCAAACCGTGACTGGTGATATGAAAAGCAAACCAATCACGATTGGTGGTGGAACGTATGCCCGCATGTTTCCTAATGCAGTTGCGTTTGGGGCAATGTTTCCCGGAAGAGAAGATGTAGCACACCGCGTCGATGAATACATGGTTTTGGACGACTTGTATACCGCGATTGAAATTTATATCCAAGCACTGTTAGACTTAGCCACATGAGACATCGGTATCATCCCTTAGCAGAACAAACCGTTCAAACGAGCAAGTATGTCATCAAAGAGCTTCCTATAACCTCTAAGCGATTGGTTGTTGAAGTAGGTTGTGGCAAAGGGCAATTCTTGGTGAACAGTGCTTTAAATGAACCTGAGGCAATGTTTGTTGGAATCGAACAATCCGCTCAAGCACTATACCGAGCTGTGGTACTTGCAGTGTCATCTAATTTAGATAATGTGTTCTTTATGTGGGGGGATGTTGATGAGTTATTACCCACCTTACCTCAAACCATTGATACACTTTACTTACTCTTTAGTGACCCATGGCCGAAAGTTCGCCATGAAAAACGCCGATTAACAACACTTGCTCGATTAAGTAAGTATTATTCACTGGTACAAGACAAGATAATCTTTAAAACCGATAATGAAGAGTTTTATCATTATTCGTCAGAACAATTTAAACAATCGTTATTTACGATTGTTT
>SKFS01000034.1 GCA_007117885.1 Candidatus Izemoplasma sp. | reverse complement strand
CCAACGCTTCAACCCTGCGTCGCATATAGTTTAATCCCACACCTCTGTTTGTCGACGATGGTTTAAGCTGATCGTTTTTTACAGTTAAGCGCGCAATGGTATCATCGATCGATAACTGCACGCTGACACGTGTCGCATGTGAATGTTTTTGCACATTTGTTAAGGCTTCTTTTAGTACCGAGCACAACGCATGCCAATGCAGTTCATTAACGGGGGCTAAAACAGGACTTAGTTTATACTCAAGCGGGGCAAAATCAAAACGCTCAAGCAGTGTTTTAAAGCGCTCTAACCCATACCGTTCATCAGGACGGGTTGCCTGCACAGTCTCTTTTAAACTGTCCACAGCCCCTTCAACGCGTGTCCTAAACGCCTGAAATGAAGGGTGATCCTGCGCTTCTTTAACGGTCGCTTCATAGGCCCGAAGCGCAAGCAACGCACCGGTTAACTCATGGCCTAAGTCATCATGGAGTTTTTGAGCAATCCGGTCACGCTCAGACAGCACACTAAACCGTGCTAGTTCATCTTGAGAACTGAGTAGCGCATCGTGTTCACGTTCTAAATGGTAGCGTCGTTCTCGCAAACTGTCTATTTCACGAATCGCAAACTCTTTATAGAGCTTCCAACTGTATAATAGCCCACCACTAAAAAGACTTAAAAAAACAAAAATACCCCACGCTAACACGCTAGGTATCGTTGCGAATAGAACGACCAAAAGAACACTAAGTGCCCAAAACTTTCCTTCGTAAACACTTAAGAGTAAACTCGGTATCACTAAGTAAATTGCTAATGGATTTAACAAAATTAAAAGAATATATCCCAGAAGATCGATGTAAATATAACGGCTCATCCACTGAAAGCGAAGACGTATCACCATCAGTATTAAAGAAAGCAACCAAAGGAAAAAAACCGCAGGTTCCTGCGGTTGAATCAATAATAACATCAGTCCATAGACGACACTGAGCAAACCATAAAATAACTCCTTCGGTTGCAAATACCGTTGCATCACTCAAATCTCCTTTTAGAGCCTATCGTTAAAAATAGTATAGCAAACCCGAAAAGAATCAACAAGCATAGCATGACAATTTCATACGCCGCTTCAGTCGTTTGTTCAAGTCCATAGGCGTACCAATACGTCGGTAAAACCACCGCCACCGTACGGAGACGATCCGGTAAAAACTGTAAAGGAAAACTCATACCACCCATGAGCGCCATAATGTTCGCCACAATACTATAGATTGAAATAGAGGTCGCAAACGTTTTAAACATTGCGTGCCAAAACAGGGCAAAGCTAATCGCCATCATCGTAAACAAAACCAATAAAGCGTAGCCGAAAAGATAAAAACTTAACGGTGCGGTCCAACGTATAAGCGATAAAACCCAGAAGACAGTAATTTGAACAAACATAATCAACATGTAGGCACTGAGGTGCCCGATTAAATAGTCGCGGTGATTAAGCGGTGCTGCGGCGATGCGCACAATCGTTTTTAACTGACGGTCTTCAATAACCTGTTTCGTCAACAAAAATGAAGAAAAGAGAATAATTAGACCAAAGATTCCATAGGCAATGGTTGGGGTTGTCATGCCTTGGGGTTGCGGTAAGAAAATCAAAGCGATGGGAAAGACAACAATCAAACTCATCGTTAAGCGTTGTTTAAGCGCCCGCTTTAACGCTAACTCAAACACCGTTTTCATACAGCAACCTTACGACTTAACTGATAGACAACTAGCGCAACCAACACACTCGCGATAGCGAGTAACCCCAACCCAAGGTACGCCTCTGAATACTGACCCTCGATGAAACCATAAGCTGCGTAATGGGTCCACGCTAAAGGGCTCGAAAATTTACTGAGAAAAATTGTCACATTGCTTTCTGGTAAGGGGAAGAAAAATCCCGCTAAAACCATCCCTGCAATAATATAGATTGTAATCGCCGCTTGAGCTAAGCCAGCCTTCTTAAGTGTAAATATAAGCAACGCGGCAAGCAACTGAGCAAAAATAACCCCCAGCAACAAGACCACTAGCACAAAAACTGTATGCGGAATCACCACATTAAAGACGAGGACAATATAGCCAATTAACACTAACGTTTGGAGAAAACTGATCGTCATCCCAAATAGAATATTGATCACCACAAAACGCATCGGGTTAACGGGTGCAGCGCGAAGGCGATCTTTAAACGGTTTATAAAAATCGTGTTCAATGCCTTCAAATGTATAGGCAGCACCAAACCCTTGAAACATAATGATGTATACAAGACCAATGTATAGCGCCGCTTCTTCCATCGCAGGGGCACCAGGGGCTTGCGCATTAATCGCCACCATTAAAGAAATTAATACAACTGGTAGCCCGATTAAAATAATGTGGCCAATATAATCTTTTAAAATGCGTAAAGCATAAAATCGTACCATTTACCCCACCTCGCCATCACGTAATGTTTTACCGGTAAGCATTAAGAAGACGTCTTCAAGATTAGCCTGTTGATTTTGGACATTGACAATCGTTTGGCTTGCCAATACGGCTAGGGCTTTATCGAGGACATTCACTCCGGCTTCAGTGATAATTTGGTAACTTTGTTTTTCTAAGCGCACTTCCT
>SKFS01000016.1 GCA_007117885.1 Candidatus Izemoplasma sp. | reverse complement strand
TGGAAGAGCTTTTTAGTCAATACGACAAAGTCATCGTCGATACCCCGCCTGTGAGTGCGGTCGCCGATGCGATTATTGTGGCTAAAAAAGTGGATGGTGTGCTGTTTGTGGTGGCTTCTAGAGCCACGAATGTTGATACTGCCCAAGCGGTCATTAAAAGTTTAAGTGATAGTAAAATCAACATTCTTGGCGCGGTGATGACCAGATTACAGCGTAAAGATTATCGTGACTTAAACTATTATTATTACAACTATAAGTATTCAGACGATCAAGAATAAACGAAACCGCGAAGCCATTCGCGGTTTTTATTTGGTACTACTATTACAAATATTTAAAAAATGGTGTGCTGTACTACATGTATTTTTCTAATTTGAAACTGTTTTAAGACCGAATTATTGTATAATGGTTTTAGTTAGTCTAATTACAAGCTTTTTTTGATGTTTAGAGAGGGTTGAGTTCATGGGCAATTTTTTAGAGCGATTTAAATCTGGTGATTTTAACCAGTTAATTTGGTTGATCGTTGATGCGGTAATCATTACTTTTTTTTACGTTATGTTTATCCTTTTTTCAATCTTTCTCTTTTTGCCTTATCGTTGGGACACGTTGCCGCTTGTGCTAGCCATCACTTTCGTGGTGCAACTCAGTTTACATTATTTTAGTGGATTGTATCGGATTATTTTAAGATACGCTAGCATCGAAGACATGTTAAAAATAGCGTATGTTGTGATACCGGTTAATATTATCTTAGGCACCTTATTTAGACTCAATGGTATCTTGCCTTTTCGACTATTGTTTTTCGGCTTAATGGTAATAATGCAGTTATTTACGATGTTTGTATCAAGAGCATCTCTAAGAATATACTTGCTATATCTCCTTTATGCCAAATCTGATACGAGTACTATGAAGCGAACCCTCATTATTGGGGCAGGTTCTGGCGCTGAAGTCGTGATTAAAGAAATTAAACGTTCAGTTATACCGAAGAATAAAATAGTCGCTATCATCGACGATGATAAATATAAAATCCACCGAACACTCTCAGGTGTTAAAGTCGTTGATACGACCCATAACATGCTCGAAATCATTGATAAACTAGCTATTGAAGAAGTCATCATAGCCATCGCAAACATCCCTTTAAAAACATTAAACCATTGGCTTAACCTATTAACTGAACGTGATGTTATCATTAAACGTTTACCATTGATTAGCGAAATTGATGGGAAACACCCTGTTAAGTTAATGGAGGTCAAGGTTGAAGATTTATTGAACCGTGAACCGGTTTCTTTAGATAATCAAGCGATTGAATCTTATTTGAGTGATCAAATCATTCTTGTTACCGGTGCGGGCGGTTCTATAGGGAGTGAACTGTGTCGCCAAATTGCCAGTTTTAAACCAAGGAAGATGGTTTTATTTGATATTTATGAGAACAATACTTATGATATCCAAATGGAACTCTCTCGCATGTATCCTAAGATGGACATGCCAGTTTATATAGGCAGTGTCTATAATGAAAAACGCCTTAGAAGTGTCTTTGAAGAACATAGACCTTCACATGTATTCCATGCAGCAGCATACAAGCATGTACCATTGATGGAACATTCACCCCTAGAAGCGCTAAGAACCAATGTGATTGGGACCTATCAAACGTCGAAGCTTGCAGGAGAATATAAAGTCAATCAATTTGTCTTAGTCTCTTCAGATAAAGCTGTGAGACCTTCAAATGTCATGGGTGCAACCAAGCGTTTCGCTGAGCTTATCGTTCAAAGGATGCAAAGCGACTATGACACAACCTATTCAGCTGTACGTTTTGGCAACGTTTTAAATAGTAATGGGTCCGTCATTCCCCTTTTTCAAAAACAAATACAAGCCGGTGGGCCTGTGACGGTAACTCATCCTGAAATCACACGATTCTTTATGACGATTCCTGAGGCAGTTAGTTTGATCTTACAAGCGAGTGTTTTTGCAACAAAAGGCGATATCTTTATTCTTGATATGGGTCAGCCTGTCAAAATACGTGATCTTGCTGAAAAAATCATCCGTCTTTCAGGACTTAAGCCGCATGAAGATATTGAGATTAAATACATCGGCTTGCGGCCTGGAGAAAAACTCTATGAAGAGTTACTGATTGACGATAAAGAAGACATCATTAAAACAGCCAATGAATTAATCTTTATTGAGAAAAATCATACCGTAGAAAGACTTAAGGATTTCTCATTTATTGAGGCGCTAGACAATCTAGATGAAATGTCGCATCAAAATGTATATGACTTTATAAGTCAATACATTAATAGCTATCAGACCAAGAGGTGATGAGTATGGAGACACATTTGTTGTTAAGCATTGTTAACACACAATTAAGAGATGGGAAAGCACTGGCTGATATTGCGTTTGATTTAGGTTTTAATGAAGAAAATCTACTAGAACATTTAGCCATTGAAGGCTATGTTTATGATCAAAAAAGCCAACAATTTAAACGATAAACACCTCATTTTGAGGTGTTTTTTTTAGCGCAAACGAAAGAGTTTACTAATTTCGAGAACTTTATCAAAAAATTCGATTGAAAATTTCAAACAAATGTGGCAAAATAGAGTTGTTCACAATATGAACAG
>SKFS01000062.1 GCA_007117885.1 Candidatus Izemoplasma sp. | reverse complement strand
TTCTGAACTTTGGTCATACTTACGGCCATGCCATCGAGCAGTTTTATCGCTACCGGATTCCCCATGGCGAAGCGGTGGCTTTAGGGATGATTCAAGCGTTAGAACTCGGGGTTAAATTAGCGATTACTCCAGCAGGAATAGCTAATGAGATAAAAACGCTAATCCGAAAAATGAAACTAATTAACGCATCGATGCCGCAAAAAAACGCGTTGCACAACTACTTGCAACACGATAAAAAATCAAACTCAAAAGACATTCGCTTCGTCTTTTTGAAAGCCTATCAGGAACCAGTGATAAAGCGCCTTAGTTGGGAGGTCTTTGAATGAATATAACGATTAAACCGAGCTCTTTACAAGGCAGCGTAGCGATCATTGCCTCGAAATCTTTATCTCATCGGTATTTTATTGCTGCATCACTTTCTGAAGAAACGTCAACGATTTCTCATGCGATGAAGTCTGTCGATCTTGAGGCCACGATTAAGGCCTTAAAATCACTTGGTGCAACCATCGAAGGCAACACGGTTAAAGGGGGATTTCCTCATCTTATGGAGCCGGTGATTAATGCTTCAGCCTCAGGGACAACACTACGCCTCCTTATCCCTATTGCTATGCTGCAAGAAAAACCCGTTGTCTTTGAAGGAAAAGATCGCTTACCGCTTCGTTCTTTAGATGTTTATGAGGCATTATTTAAAGCACAAGGTTTACTTTACGAACGACTTAGTCTTGACCATTTGCCGGTTCGTGTCGCCGGACCTCTAAAACCAGGAACGTTCCGTTTACGTGGTAATATTTCTTCACAGTTTATTAGTGGCTTACTTTTCGCGTTACCGCTATTAGAGGCGGACTCTGAAATTATCGTTGAAGAACCGTTTGAATCAAGAGCCTATGTTGCGTTAACGCTCGCAGTGTTAAACCAGTTCGGTATAGAAATATTGACGGAAAACCATCGTTATATTGTCCCCGGAAAACAACACTATAAAGCTTATAATACGAGTGTCGAAGGCGATTACTCTCAGGCAGCCTTCTTCATTGTCGCAGGATTAATCAACCGCTTTCCCCTTACGCTACACAATCTGCGTAAAGACACCTTACAAGGGGATGCTAAACTCCTCGATATCGTTAAAGCGATGAAGGGGAACGTCCGTTTTACCAACGATCAACTTATCGTCACCCCAAGTCAGACGCAAGCGACAACGATCGATCTAGCGAATATTCCAGATTTAGGACCCATTTTAATGATTTTAGCGGCGTTGAGTGAAGGCACGACACGGTTTACCAACATTCAGCGACTCCGCTATAAAGAAAGTGATCGCATCTATGCGATGACGGAGGTGCTTACACGGTTTGGTGTTGAGCATACTGTAATCGGGAATACGATGGAGGTCACTGGTCAAAAAACACTGAGAGGTAAGCAAGTTTTTGATAGTTTTAATGATCACCGCATTATTATGGCGATTGCAGTGGCTTCGATTCGAGCCGATCAACCGATTACGATACTGCATGTCGAACATATTAGTAAATCCTATCCCGAGTTTTTTACTGAGTTTACGCGACTTGGCGGGGAGGTAACAATAATAAAGGAGGCCCACCATGAATAGTTTTGGTCAGCGATTTACGATTACCCTATATGGCGAATCCCATCAAGCACAGATTGGTGTGGTCATCGATGGTGTGCCACCTGGCATCACGATCGATGAAACAAAGATAAGCGACGATTTAAAACGCCGTAATCCCCACGCCATTGGCACAACACCGCGAAAAGAAAAAGACCATTTTACCATTACTTCCGGGGTTTTTTTAGGTAAAACAACGGGTTCACCCATTCATGTATCGATTCCTAATCTTGATATTCAGTCGAAAGACTACACCAATCTAAAATATCAACCCCGTCCAGGACACTCTGATTTCGTCGCCTATCATAAATATGGTGGCTTTAATGATTTTCGTGGGGGTGGCCGTTTTTCAGGCCGTTTGACGGCGCCGATTGTCATTGCTGGTTCAATTGCTAAAATGATCGTCCCATTCCGCTTTTCGCATCGTATAAAACAACTTGGAAGTTTAACCGATATGGCTAAAATCGATGATTACCTCCAAATGATTCACGATGAAGGCGATTCTGTGGGAGGAATTATCGAATTAAAAGTTGAAGATATACCCATCGGTCTAGGCGAACCTATGTTCGAAAAAGTTGAGTCTAAGGCGGCCCAAATGCTCTTTTCAATCCCGGCAGTAAAAGGCGTTCAGTTTGGCTTAGGCTTTGCGGGAATCGATCGAAAAGGCAGCGAGTTTAACGACCGCATAGTCGATGCTAAAGGAAAAACTAAAACAAACTTTAGTGGGGGTGTATCAGGAGGATTAACTAACGGCAACCCACTCCTTATCGATGTTTTTATTAAGCCCACTTCATCGATTAAAAAACCACAGGAAACTTTCAATCTGCATAAAAATACCATCACACCCTTAACGATTGAAGGACGCCACGATGTTGCGATCGCACGTAGAGCCCCAATCGTTTTAGAAAACGCGTTAGCGATCGTTTTAGCGGATCTTTACTTAATTGAACTCGGCAATCAAGCCTATTTTAAGCAACGTTAAAGCATGACGTTTGCAT
>SKFS01000134.1 GCA_007117885.1 Candidatus Izemoplasma sp. | reverse complement strand
CCTACGCGTTTCAAAAGAAACGGATTGTCTGGGGTATTGGTGGGTCGTATTTACTGAAACATTATGGGTTATTATCTAACGTGAACGACATTGATATTGTTGTGGCAAAAGAGAGCATTGAAGATGCCTTAGAAGTTTTAGACATTTATGGGATAAGACGGCATGTAGAGAATGATCCAATGTTTGATACAGAGGTGTATGTCTCTTATTCAGTCGAAAAGATTATGATCGATGTCATGTGTAATATACGTGTTCTTTTTGATGAAGTCATTTATAGCTATTCGTTTTCACAAGAGGGCATTGGTGAAGAAGTTTTTATCGCTGGACAGAAATACCCTTTAATGCGTTTAGAAGACTGGTATGTTCTTTATTACTACATGATGCGTCTAGAACGCTTAGAGATGATTGATCGCTATGTCAATCACGGCCATCATTTCGATTTTTGTCGTGTTGCAGACCTCGTTGAAAACGAGGCCCATAAATCAGAGATTCTTAACCGGTTAGCGAGAACTTATTAGTGGAGGTCCCCATGCGATTAGCATTTTGCCAAACACGGATTGTTCATGCGTCTGTGAGACAAAATATTGAAACCATTGAAGCGATGCTTAAAACGGTTAATGCCGATCTATGTGTGTTGCCTGAACTGGCGATTACAGGGTATTATTTTGAAGAAAAAAAAGACCTTATCGCGCTTTCAAAAGCATATAACCCGGTTGTCATTGAGCGCTTGACAGCCCTTTCTAAAAAAACCGAAACAGGGTATTTAATCGGACTGGCTGAAGTGACCGCTGATAAGCTTTATAATACTGCGTATTTAATCGGCCCAAAAGGAATTATGGGTAAACACCGAAAAATGCATTTAACGAAAAATGAAACGGTTTTTGATGCTGGGGAAACATTAGCATTAATCCCTTTTAAGGACATTAATATTGGTGTGGCGATTTGTTTTGAAACGTGGTTTCCAGAATACTTTCGGCGTCTTGCGGATTTAGGTGCCGATGTGGTTTTATGCCCGGCTAACTTTGGTGGGCCATGGACACTCGATGTTTGCCGTGTCCGGGCATTAGAAAACAGCTTGCCTGTCGTTTTAGCAAACCGCTTGGGTGAGGAAATGATTGACGGTGAAAAAGCGTTTTTTTGTGGCCAAAGTCAGATTATTGATGGGTATGGAAACCGTGTGTTGACTGCAGGTGAAGAACCTTGCGTAGGGGTTTTTATGATTGATTTAAGCCAGTTTTCTCGCGATAAAAACATTATTTGTGATGATGTCCAAAAAGAACGTTTTAAACACCAAAATAATTAGAATAATTTGATTTTAAACTTTGTATAATCGGGGATCTCGTTGAGGGGTTGTTTATCGATGTTAACAATCTTACCGGGGGCGTTTTCGGTTAATGTTTGGAAAAATGTTTCAAGACGGTCTTTCGGCCCGACGATTTCACCCATAACACGACCGTCTTTTGTGTTTTTTACATAGCCTTTTAAGTCGAGGTTTTGGGCTAATCGTGCAATCGTAAAACGCATGCCAACACCTTGAACTTTGCCTTTAAGTTGAAATGCAATACCTTCAATTTTCATTGTAAAAACTCCTTTATAATCGTGTCTTTCATTGTACCATGATTGGTTAATTTAGGGTAGTTTTCTAATGAACCTAATCAACAGAGAGGATTGAACTATGAAAAGTATCCGTAGTCAGATGTTAGTGTACTTACTGAGCTTTTTCTTGATTGTCTTTTTGGCACTCGGATTTTTCATTATGCGACAGTTAAACCAACTTCCCCAGTACATTCGAAATCAGTACCAAGAAGTGACACGGGTTAAAGCGAATGAGACCAATAAGGAACTAGCAGGCTTATTAGATCATGTGCGTATTTTAGCTCAGTCATCGTTAGTTCAATCGATGGACATTGAAGCCATGAAAAGCCACTTACCTAGCCTTGTCTTAGAAGACAAGTTTTACAGTATCACTATTTCTGATCGCGATGGCAATGCCTGGACTACTTATGATGCAAATATCAATATCTCTGAACAAGAACAATATAAAAAGATTATAGAAGAGGGGCACTTGTATCATATTTCTAGACCGTTTTATAGCCCTCTTTTAAGCGATCCAGTTCCGATAATTACGATTTCTCATGGCGTGTTCCGTGACGGTGAAACCGTTGGGTTAATCAATATTGTTTTAACGAGTGAGTTTCTTGATGCGATTATCCAAGATTATGATTTTGAAAAAACTAGCTATGCTTATATCCTTCACGCGGATGGCCATTTTATTGCTTACCCCAATGAAGTGTATACGATTGATCAGTTTATTGGTGAAATTATCGATCTTGATCAGTTAGACAGCTTTCCCACTGGCGACGAAGGTTACTTTACGTATCTCGATAAGGAAGGGAACGAGGAAATAGCTTTTTATAGAAGTTTAGAGCTTGTGCCGGACTGGTATTTTATCATGGCAGTTGAGGAAGCTCAAGCGTTTATATTTTACAACAACGCTGTCATGGCATTGCAGTTTGCTTTTGCGGTGTTCATTGTGATTATTATCGGTTTTGCGGTCATTTACTCAGAAACCATCTCACGACCAATCACCAGTATGATTGCGACGTTTGAACTCGCTTCTAAGGGAAACT
>SKFS01000092.1 GCA_007117885.1 Candidatus Izemoplasma sp. | reverse complement strand
TCGTTGATCAAAACACACTGGATAACCAGCCTTATGTTCAAGAAGACATAACTATTGGCCAGTTCGGAAGTGGTCATCGATTTGATGGCTACATGTCGGTAGTTCGAATTTATGATGTTGCTCTAGACGAAAATGACTTATTGATCAATTACCACTCCATTCTAAACGGCAAAGGTCGATTAAATTGGTCTTATTTAAGTACCAGTGGCATTTTTGAAGGTAGTGGAACCGACAAAAGGTATCCAATTAGTTCGGAACAATTTGATGTGGTGAACTCAGTCACACCGTTGTTTTCGGGTGTGCGCTCTATTCTAAGCAGTGTTGACAATGATCCTCGTCATCTATTGAACTGGAGAAATTTTAATCAATTAGCGACAGGACTAAGTTATTTTAGTCCGTTTCCTGAGGAGTTTACTTCAGACTATTTTACTATGATTTCATCAGGATATTTCTCTCCTACAATGAGTGGAACCTATACCTTTGCTATTTCGGGTGATGATGCAATTGACTTCACCCTCTTTGATTCAGGCATGCAACAACTATTTCAAGTAGGCTCATGGAAAGGTCAAGGAACTCAATCCCTGGGTACCAATTCTGGTATGGTTTCACTTAACCAAGGTGACATTTATCTTGTTCGCTGGCGTCAGCAAGAACATGAGGGTGGAGAAGGGCTGATTTTTGGATACAAACTACCTGGGGGTTCCGAGTGGATTATTGATCCCAATGAGTTTTATTCAAACTTGACTCATGTACCACTCATTATCAACAAAAACGATGGTTCTAACGAGCAAATCGTTAATTTTCATTCACTCTATTCGACACAATCCATTCCCAATGTTGAGTTTGTTTATGATGGATTCTCCTTGCAAGGGTTCAACACCAAAGCCGATGGCACAGGAACCCCTTATGGTTTGTCTGACTCTATTGAGATGAATCGCACTGATATTGTGCTGTATGCTCAGTGGACTCCTATTACTCCTATATTTCAAGGCATTGATTATTTTGACGGTTTGTCCTTCATTCAAAATGAATCAAAACCCAATTTACTCCTGGGTGTTTATTTAACAAGAAATGGATTAGTCATCGATGAAGAAATAACGATTACTGAATCTATCAACATGAGCGTTCCAGGAACATATGCCGTAACTTATTCCGCTTCAGATGCCTCACCTGTTACGATTTCTATTAATGTTATCGCATCACCTACGATTATATTTAACAACGGAGCGCTCCGTTTTGGTGCTGACGGAAGCCATGCTTTTGAAGGTTTTACCGCAAATCTTCGTCAGCCCTTTTATTTTAACAATGGCATTTATAAACAACTTACTTTTCATAACTACCCATTGGACTCACTTTACAAAGCCGGTGGAGATGGTTCCAATGAGTGGAACATTAATGGCCAGTCACCAAATAATTCTGTTTTATCGGATTTTGCATTTGATTTAAGTGCATATGATACGGCCAACACAAGAGGGACGGTTGTTGCTACTGGTTACATGACCATCAATGGACAAAAGATTCGAGTTATCAATAAATACTCTCTAAGTTCATCCTTGGGATACTTAGAGGTTACGACAACCATTCAAAACATTAGTGGTAGTAGTTTAACTAATTTTAGATATTGGACAGGAACTAGAGATGATTATTTGGGCGGTGGCAACCAACTTGATGATCGTCCCACAAAAACTCGAGGAACTTTAAGTGAATCTGGTGAGTTTACGAAGTTAAACTCCACTAATGAACGGGCAAATGCGCTCAAGATATTATCTGCATTTGGAGATGAAGTATATTTTTTCTCCAATGCTAGTAAGGTGAATGCGGTTCATGCAAGTTGTTGCAGTTTTACAAACTCAACCAATTTAGACCCTATAAACGCGCCAGTTGAGACGCAAGGAGATGGGTCATATTCGATTTATTTTCGTTTCGATGATTTAGAACCAAATCAGTCCCAATCAGTACAGTGGTTCTATGTTGCGGGTAGCACTAGCGAAATTTCCAATATTTTAGAAAGCGTTGCTAATGCTGCTGGCCCAGTTATTCGAACAGACTCTACGGCAAGTTATCCAGTAAATGTTAACGTATCTGGGGCAGGGTATTACTTATTGACAACAGGAGATTCATCCACTCCCACTGCTGAAGAAATCAAAATGGGAAGTAATTACGACAGTGGTATTGTTATTCAATCTGGATCGATCCCTATCACGGCGAATCAAGAATCTATAGTTAACTTTTCTAATTTAGAACCAACCTCTAGTTACAAGATTTTTTTTACTGTTGAAACTTCTTTGGGTGTTTTTACCTCGCCTATCACAGCAACTTTTACTACAAGTGAGCCTCCGTCGGTAGAAGTTACTTTTGATGCAGATAATGGCAGTTCAGCATCTGTATCGAATCAGGTTGTAGGCACAGAGTTGTTACTCCCGAATACACCTGAAAAAAATGGATTCACTTTTCTTGGTTGGACATTGAATGATGTCTTAATTTCTAATGAAGACACTATAATTCCCGGAACTGTAGTTCCCCCTACTAACACTACATATATCGCATCATGGGTACCTACACCATTTACCATCACATATGAGTTAAACAACGGTTTTAACAATACAGATAATCCCCTTACATTTGACATCAC
>SKFS01000006.1 GCA_007117885.1 Candidatus Izemoplasma sp. | reverse complement strand
GAAAAAATGATAAATTTTGTGATACAATTAATCAGTGCTAAAGGGATAGCGTAAGAAAGTGGTGGGTGTGTGAAACGTCAGTCTAAAGAAACGTTGATCGATTTACCTCGACTCAAAATCTTACTATGGATGATTGTCGATACGACAATCATCTTTTTGACGTACATAAGCTTTATCTATTTATCGTTTTCTCTAAGACTGCCCTATAACGTTGAACACCTGATTACACTTATTTTAAGTGCTTTGGCTTTTCAACTGATTGTTTTTTACGTTTTTGGATTATACCGAATTATCATTCATTATATCAGTATCGAGGATGTCTTAAAGATTACCATCCTTGTAGGCCTGACAAATTTAACGCTTCTAATCGTGTGGCTAATCATTGGTGTGCTCCCTCTCGCGGTCACAGTTTTTGTGATCATGGGTTTATTTCAGTGGCTCTTGATTTTAAGCTCAAGAACGCTTTTACGCGTCAGCAAAATCATGAAAACACTCTATCTCACCCCACAGCACGCCCAACGTAAAACGTTGATCATTGGCGCAGGCGCCGGGGGAGAGATGGTCATCAAGGAACTTAAAAAGAGTTATACCATTTATCAAAAGCCGGTTTTAATCTTAGATGATGATGTGACTACGCACCACCGAACGTTGTTAGGTGTGAAAGTAATGGGCGGTACGGATGAATTAGAAGAAATGATTGAAGAATACGCGATCGACGATGTCATTATTGCGATTGCCAACTTACCTTACCAAACGCTCCAGCGTTGGTTAAATATTTTGACCAATAAAAACGTTAAAATCAGAAGACTTCCACTGCTTAACGAAGCAAATAGAGATGAGCTATTTAATCTTAAAGACGTTCGTGTTGAGGATTTACTTAACCGTGACCCAGTCGAACTAGATTCATCGTCCTTAAAAACATTCATTCACAATAAGACGGTGCTTGTTTCAGGTGGTGGGGGCTCTATTGGTTCAGAATTATGTCGTCAAATTGCGAGCTATCAGCCTAAGACATTAATTATCTTTGACCTTTATGAGAACACAACCTATGACATACAATGTGAACTCAATCGTTTATACCCCACACTTGAAGTAATTGTTTTAATTGGCAGTGTGTATAATGCACTAAGACTAGAACACGTCTTTAAAACCTATACCCCTGAGCTCGTTTATCATGCGGCAGCCTACAAGCATGTTCCATTAATGGAAGACTCCGCTGTTGAAGCGATTCGCACCAATGTGCTAGGGACCTACTATATGAGCAAGTTTGCTCATGCATATCAAGTAAAACACTTTGTTCTAGTCTCATCGGATAAGGCCGTTAGACCGACCAATGTGATGGGCGCGACTAAACGCATGGCCGAACTCATTATTAAACAGCGTCAAGAAACGTCAGAAACACCGTTTAGTGCGGTGAGATTCGGTAACGTTCTTAATAGCAACGGCTCTGTGATTCCACTCTTTAAAAAACAGTTAGAATCAGGGGGGCCATTAACCGTCACACATCCTGAAATCACACGTTTTTTCATGACCATTCCAGAGGCGGTGAGTTTGATTTTACAAACCGGTGTGTTCGCGAATGGTGGCGACATTTTTGTCTTAGACATGGGTGAACCTGTGAAAATTCGTGACTTAGCAGAAAAAATGATACGTCTTTCAGGACTTAGACCTCATGAAGACATTAAAATAAAATATATCGGTTTAAGGCCTGGTGAGAAACTGTATGAAGAATTACTCATTGATGATCATGAACATATTATAAAAACAGCGCATGAAAAGATATTTATTGAACAAAATCATGAAGCTGAAAAACTTTCAAATGACCAATGGTTTGAAACTTTGAGGCATCTTGATGCGTGGGATAATCAAGAAGCTAAAACTTGGTTACTAGCGCATCTTGAGAGTTTTCAGCCGAAGGAGGAATCATAATGGAAACACATTTGTTGTTAAGTGTTGTAAACACAAAACTGCGCAATGGAGAGAACTTAGAGGATGTTGCTAGGGATTTGAACTTAACGAAGGAAGAACTCTCTGATTACTTAGCAAAAGAAGGTTATGTGTTTGATTCGATTCAAGCTCAGTTCAAAAAATAATACCCACTTCTATATCGGGATATTTCAACGAAGAAACTAAGCTGGACGATGTTATGGAGGCATAATGATTAAATTTATAACTGAACAGAAACTATTTATAACAAAGTTAATCCTTTTTGGTATTTTATTCTATGTCGTTGTTTATATTTCAGCAATCAACATTTTTAACTTCTTGTTTCCTCGGGAGCGCTTGGGCTATGATTTATCAAATCATGGTTTAGATGAGGGGGGATTACTATTACGTTTGATGATGGTCGTGACAGTGTTTACTATAACGCTTCCCGATTATGCAAGAATATTGAATACGAGGAAATGTAGCAGTCGTAGTTGAGTTTGTAGGGAAAGAAGGGTTCATGACCTTAGAACAACTGAACGTCTTGCATGATCATGGTTGGTCGATTGTTAGTCACACGGTATCACATCGTAATTTAACAACTTTATCTGATGAAGAGTTAAAAATTGAGTTACATGCAAGTCAAGAATGGATTATAGAACAGGGTTTTAACGGTAATCAAGTTTTCATTGTTCCAGGCCATCACTGGGGT
>SKFS01000119.1 GCA_007117885.1 Candidatus Izemoplasma sp. | reverse complement strand
TGGTGGAAACACCGGTGTACTTGTTGATTGGACCTCAGGCACTGTTATCATGTCCAGCTTTCAGCTTGATGAAAATAGTATTGGCTATGACATTGGTCTATTGGCTGATTCATTTGATATTAATCCACTTGTTAATGTTAGAGACAACACCTTTACATCGGATGAATGGTATATCAAGGATGTTCATCCGGATTTAGCAACTTATATTAATATCCGTAATGGTCAAAGTGGTGATGCAAATAATACCTTTGCAAATGCATTTATCTCATTCTTGGACGATCGTAATCCAAATGGAATTCGTCCAGGCGATCAATTTAACATGTGGAACGAAACCCGATTCTTTGGGTTCTTATCAACCATTACCAACGACGATAACGATCAATTTAATATTGGGGTGAATGGACCACTTGCCGAAGAAGATAACGTGGTTCGTCTAGAAAATTACACAGCACCAGGAGATTTATCCTATCGTTATTACACAGTCACTTCTGGCTCGTATGGTCCATTTAATAGAATCAGCCCTCTAGATGCTGCCGATTTTAATTCCATTGGAGGAGTTGGATTTACGCTAGTTCATCAAGGTACCATTGATGCAATCCCCCAAATAGTTAATGATTCCAGTAAATCCAATGCAACTAACATCTTGAATTGGGGTAATGGAATGTTAGGTACGGTTTTGAATAAATCTATTCAGTCTGATCATTTTGCCTTGCTAATTACAGGGTTCTTTATCCCACAAGAGACAGGAACATATACGTTTGCGCTAAGTAGTGATGATGCAGCGGACTTGTTTATCAATGGTGTCAATGTTGTTAATGATTATGGTCGGCAAACACTTGCTGATAATCCTATCGGTACGAACAGTGGAACGATCGAACTTGTCAAAGGACAAGCTTACTCATTTAGAGTTCGCCATCAAGAAGTCGATGGGTTCGAAGGACTTCAAGTGTTCTGGCGTCGCCCAAGTCAAAGTAACGATACCCTTTGGTACCAGTATGATAATGAGCTTGCTCCAGACGGCTTTGACAATAATACGGCGTTTGATGTGTCTAATATCAACATAACAACATCGGGACTTCGCATTTATAGTACTGTGTCTTCGGGGTTAGAACCTGCCTTTGTTCGTAATATTCATCATTCTGGCCTTGCCGTTCAATCCGGTGTCATCTTTAATATCAATGCTCCAGGTGTAACGTTTGAAAACCTGTCCTTTGAACATGGATTCAATGATTATCAATTAAACACCACAGACGGAATGGGTGTTATTCAGGTATTTGACTCCAATACGACATTAAGTGGACTTAGATTTGTCAGTGCGAACAGTCAAACCATCTATGCCATTGCACTACGTAATGGACAAGATGGCTTGAACAATATAGACAATATATTAGTTCAATCCGTGGAAGTTGGATTAGGTCTAACAAATGCGTCTTACCGTGGTGGCGTTGGATTGCTTGCGCAATCAGGTACCGCAACCATAACCAATGTTGTGATTCAATCGGGCTTCATTCATACAACCGGTGCAGACAGCTTTGGGGTCACGTTAATAAGTAATAACCTCAATCAAATTTCGGGTGTGTCCATTTTGGATGTAACCTTTGAAAATAATGATCGTGGCGTGTTTCTTGAGGGCTCTGGATCAACAAATATATCGATTGAAGATAACACTTTTGATTCTAATACTACGCATGTTGTAGATAACACTTCACCTGCAACGTTTGCTTCATTACGAAATGATATTTTAGATGGTAAGGGCAATACTTTTGGTCCTGCAGTCGGAGTCGATGCCTTTGTCTCGAGTGGACTTGTTGTTGGCACAACAATAACCTCTGCGCAACAAAACTTTACTAACGTGGAACAGCTTGAAGCCTATGCCACCTTACAAGCTGCAATCAATGACGCAGCAGAAGGTGAAACCATTAAAGTTCGTTCTAACGCGATCTTTAGTGATGCAACCTTAAGTTCAGCGAACAGTGGAACCGTAGTGGTGGATGTATCTGGACTCACCATAACCTCAGTGAATCCACCAACCTTAGCAACCATAAGAAATACCGATGCGAGCGACGCACCGGTGTTTGACTTGCAAGCATCGGGAATTACAATTACTAATATTGCGATTACTCGTAATAGTGGAATCATTACATCATCCGGAACAGGTGCTGTACAAATCAACAATCAATTCATTACCTTAAGTGGAATCCAATTTAACTCTGATAATGGATTTGAATTGGTCACTCCATCAAGTGGCACCGTTCTACCTTCTGATAATTCTAATATTGAGAATGTTCTTATGCGACGTGCCGGTGAGACGGCGTATGGGTGGGTTGGATATGCATTTAAAATTTCCCAACCTACATATGTGAGTGGTATTATTGCATCCGCTGGGCATAGTGGTGTCATTACTCTCAATGAAGGGGACTATCAAGCTGCAATATTTACAGGGTATGAGAATCAGGATGGATCTTTAAACTTTAGTAGTGGAATTCAGGATTTGGTTTCAGGAAGTCTTGTTAGTATTACCAATCCTAGTGATTATTCAGAAACTTATACCGACTCAGAATCTGTTGAAATATCGTTAGGATTTGATTCGCCACTATTATTACAACCTGGTTGGTACTATATTGCTCAAGGAGCGACCAGTGCAACAT
>SKFS01000052.1 GCA_007117885.1 Candidatus Izemoplasma sp. | reverse complement strand
TACTTGATCGTGTACCTAGTAAAATTAGTAGTGCAACTAATAAGACTAATTTATTAGTTAATGCAATGTATCAAAGTGGTCTAACTGTTGATGACTCTCCAATACTGCGCTTTGAACTTGATACCAAACAGACGGATTATTACGTGTTACCCGCAGCCGTCGGTCTCACATCAGGGACAATCGCAGGCTTGAATTTTAATCCACTAACTACACCAACTCACTTTGTGTTGTTTAGAACAATTGGTGCTAAAGATGTTGGATTAGATTACGCAGTTTTAGTTGATGAAGGTATCACAGGAGCGAGCGGTATTAGTGCCGTAAGTATTCTTGGTGCTCCCGATGATGCAGATGACATTCCAGTATTGGTATTACGCGCAAGTGATGGTGTCTTACACCGACTAGATGCAGGAAATATTGATCAATTAACGTTCCCTGCTGAAGCTTCCAAAGAAGTTTCAATTGATTTCGATTTGGTCACCCGTGTATTGTTAAGCACAGATACAGTTGATAACACCTACCAAGTCAATGTTGTCGCTGCAAGAAAATCAATCTCGATTTTCAAAAATCCTGTTTTCAGAAGTCTTGAAAATGATTTAGCGGCTGAATTAGTCGCTGGAAGTAGAGCAGTTAGCGTTACTGTCGATAATAACGGTGAATTTGTCTCTCAACCAAGTTTAAGTAGAGATTTCATTCTACGAAGCGGGTCTGTTGTGTATTCAAACACTGCTCTAAGATTAGTGAGAGTTGCTAATGATCAAGTCTTAATTTATGGATTTAGTGGAGTAGCAATCAACTCAGGTGAATTCAAAGTTGAAGCTCTTCCATCAGCGTTCAGATCATTAGATAGCGACTCAGCTATTACTCTTGCTCTTGTAAATCAAGTAGGGTATGCATTTGTCTCTGGTGGAGACAAGCTCATTGAGAGTGGAATATCCGTTGATCGAACCAGTGGAATATCATTTGTTATAAATCTTACAAATGATGTTTTCATTACTTCGGGTGGAACCGAGGTTGAATCGGGTATGATATTGAATTCAGCGGCATCCCCAGTTCTATTATCAACCCAATTAGCTGGTGTGACAATCGGTACACCAGATAATTCTGGTATCACTCTAAGAGCTGGTAATATTACAGCTTCTGCGAACGGCCAAGATAAACTAGAAGTGTTCATAGAAATTGATAAAGCTATATTTACTGATTTCTCATTGAATCCTCAAAATATAACGTTTAATATCGCTCATGCATACTTGAAATTTAACGACGGTGCGGATTTACCAGTTTATACTTCAAGAGAAGCGATTAGCTTAGTAGCAAGAGACAGATTGTCAATTCAGTTTACTGAGGAAGACTAATATTTCTAGATTGATAAAGTGTTAGTTATTCAATGCATTAATTAAAGCAAAAAGCACATCGATGCCTCTCTGGCTCGGTGTGCTTTTTCTTAACTACACACTCATTATGAAATAAAATAAATTAAGCTTTATAAGCTTTGAATTAAATTGGTAAACTATTTTAAGGTGAGAATATGAAGTATTTAACTAAAGCTTTCAAATTACAATTTATCGATGATTTATCAGATCTAATTAACGTGAAGAGCGTTCTTGAAGAGTATGTTCCTGAGTCAGTTTCACCCTTTGGACAACACATTCAAGCGGCGCTTGATTTGGTATTATCGATTGGTATTCGAGACGGGTTTGATACCTTCAGTGTCGATAATTACGCTGGTGTCATTGAAATGGGTTTTGGAGAGGAAATTGGCATTCTTGGACATTTGGATGTCGTCCCGGTTCAAGATGGCTGGAGTGTTGGGCCTTTTTCTGGAGAAATTATTGATGGTAAGATGTATGGTCGCGGAGTCAATGACGACAAAGGACCGACGATGGCCGCATATTACGCGATGAAGTGGATCAAAGAATCCGGTATTCCACTAAAGAAACGTATCCGGTTAATATTAGGCACGGATGAAGAATCTGGTATGCGATGCATTAAGCATTACTTGACCAAACACGAACCGTCATCGATGGCCTTTGCCCCCGATGCGGTGTTCCCGTTGATATATGCGGAAAAAGGAATTCATTCTTGTGAAGTATTAGGAGTGGAAACCTCTATTTTGTCGTTTGAATCGGGCCAACGATTGAATATGGTTCCTGAGGTTGCCAAAGCAAAGTTATCAACCGATGTCAGTGAATTGTTCAATGAATATCTAATCTCAAATAGATTCTCAGGAGAAATCAAAGACGGTTGGTTGATTGTGTTCGGGAAAGGCGCCCATGCAATGCAGCCGGATGAAGGAATCAATGCAGCTAGTTTATTAGGCAAGTTCCTCGTTCAAGTGGTGGATAGTCCGTTTACCCGCTTGTTATCGACGATGGATACAACGGGAAAGGTCTTTGGGGTTGATTATGTCTGTAATGAAATGGGACCGATCACGTTTAATGTTGGACTAGTTTCTGTCCAAGACGGTAAGTTCTCGATTAAAATCAATACACGCATTCCCAAAGATTATCCCTATTTAAAAAAGTTTGAAACTGCTTTGTCAAAATATGGCACCTACACTGAACTAGGAAACGTTCCTGTTCATTATGTTTCGCAGGACTCGCCACTCGTTAAAACACTCCTAAATGCCTATCAGACCGTCACTGGTGACATGGAAAGTAAGCCAATCACGATTGGT
>SKFS01000018.1 GCA_007117885.1 Candidatus Izemoplasma sp. | reverse complement strand
TCACGTCATAGCCGTTGTCGTCCATGGGTGAATCATAATGGGGTGAAATCCAAAGCGTGTCAACGCCTAGGGCTTTTAAATAATCCAGCTTTTCAACGACCCCTTGTAAGTCACCGATGCCATCGTTATTGGAATCTTTAAAACTACGTAAGTAGACTTGATAGATGATTGTGTCTTGCCACCATTTTCGATGCATATTTTCACTCCTAATTGTATTTAGCAAGTTGAATCTAAACGTTTAATAATAGGTTATGGACTAAAAAAGAACGCTCTGGATGAGCATTCTTTTTAAAGAGCTAAAATTGTTATTGTTTGAGGGCTCCCATGTAACGCTGTCCGTTGATGACGGCAAAAATAATGTGATAGGTTCCAGCTTCCATAACTACTGGGTTGTCATTCCAGTGCCCTGTTCCCGCTTCAGGATCAAAATCAGGTGAACCGTCATCAATAAACTTAGGCATAAAGAGTGAATCTGGGGTTAAATTACGAATCTCACCACTTTCTGGTGATGGTCCCCACCATAAGGGAATCTCAGTCTCTAATGCAGTTGTACGAACCACCTTTACGGTTAAGTTTCCATCGAATTCAGTAGAAACACCATCCACAGTGTATACTGGACCCCATCCTGCGGCTGTAGTGGGGAACGTCGCTTCGAAAATATATACTGCAGTTGCACCTCTTAAGTCACCACGAATGGAACTTACGCGCTCGTCATTTAACGCAATGGCTTCCATTCTAAATTCTTCAAGTCCTATAGCTTCGCCCCAGCCAGCGAAATTCCCTGTGACAAAATAAGCATGCCCTTCATCTTCTAAAATCGTACCTCCACCACATGCTGCTAAAAGTAAAACTGTAATCATTGAGAAAAAGAATAATGCAATTTTTTTCATATTTTATCTCCTATATTTTTTTATTCTTAACTAAATCAATGTTAACATTGTAGCGCTTTCATGTCAACGTCAGATAAGTAGTAAACCGGTTACTCATTTGACTTTTCATCGTAAAACAACACTTGTCATTGGATCAATTACTAAAACGCTTCCAGTAAGCGTTGCCCCGCCCATACCAATTTCGGCGCGGAGTTCAGTCAATGTGATACTTTCAATGATCGAAATATCAATGGTGATGGGCTGTTGTGAAACATTGTGAAGAACCGCTATGGTACTTCCTTCATAGGTTGATAAAAAGCCCCCGAAATGTTGTTCATTCTCGAACATCAAAGGTAGATATTCACCACGAGCAATCTCTGGGTTTGCTTGGCGTATAAGTAACAATCGTTTGTAATGCGTTAAAAGTGAGTCTGGGTCCCGCAATTGTTCCCTCACGGTACCATTAGTCTGGTCTGCACTAGTCCAAGTCGAACCAATAGGATTCCCAACACTGTCACCATCCCCCCAATGCATAGCTAGGCGACGATTAGCATCGGTGTTTTCTGAGCCACGAGAACCACGCATGCCAATCTCTTCACCATAATAAATAAAGGGTGTTCCATAAGAGAGAATGTATAAATTAGCTGCCATTTGCATTTGGCCATTTTCTAAAGATAGAAATCCTGCCGCACGATTCATATCGTGATTTGTCAAAAAAGGTTGTAACATAGCATCTGGATTCACAGCTTTCACGCTGTTTCGATATTCATACACATACCTTACAAATTGATTGACTGATTCTATACCTTGGACAGTTGAGGCCACAGCACCATTGCTTTGACTCATACCAAAGTCAAAATTGTTCATCACTTCGTAATACCGTAAGATATTCGTGTCTGAATCCCACATTTCGCCAACGACATAGACGTCTTCACGATACGATTTTGCAATGTCCATAAACCATCGCCAAAACTCTAAATTAGCGTCATCATTACCCAAAAAAGGATACTTAACAGCATCTAATCTAAATCCAGCAACACCCATCCCTAACCAGAATTCAACCATGCGTTCAATTTCTTCACGAACGTAGAGATTAGAAACATTTAAATCGGGCATCTCTGACCAAAAGTTGCCTTCGTAATAGTACTCTCCATAAAAATGATAATATGTTCGTCCTGCTACCTTTTCCTCAGCTCTGACAATATTGTAGAAGTCGATGTAACGATTATCTAAATCACCTTCGCGCATTGCTCGCCGTGCTTCAACAAACCAAGGGTGGCGGCTTGAGGTGTGGTTTAAGACTAAATCAATAATGATATTTATGCCGCGTGCTTCGGCCTTAATAATAAGCTCTTGAAAGTCCTCTAGTGTGCCAAACTGAGGGTCAACGTTAAAATAATCTGTCGTATCGTATTTATGATAACTTGGGGAAGGCATGATAGGAGTGAGCCATAGTCCAGTAACTCCTAAACTTTTACCAGATAAAGGATCGCCATCATTTAAATAATCTAAACGATTAATGATTCCTCTTATGTCACCAATAGTATCGTTGTTACTATCTGAAAAAGATCCCACAAAAATTTGATAAAAAACACGATAATTATCGACAGGTGATACTTGATCAAAACGGGCATCAACGATGCGATATTCGCGTTGACTACATCCCGTCAGTATTAAGACCACCAAAGTTACAAGTATTAATATTTTCAATTTCATTAGCCTTTAACAGCTCCCGAGGTAACGCCTTCGATATAGTAGCGCTGCATCACCAGGAACAGTGTCACGATTGGAATCGCGACAATTAAGCTTCCTGCAGCAAACATCGTGAACTGGTTTCCATCCGCATACTGTGAACCGTGCACCATGTAGTAAAGGCCTACTGCTACGGTGTGGATTTCACGATTGGTTTCACCTAAGATGACGCGCGCAAAAATGAAATCCATCCAAGGCCCAGTGAAGGATAAAAGTGCGGTGTATATAATAATCGGTTTACTAATAGGTAGGATAATTTTTGTAAAGATTTTAGCGTTGGTTGCACCGTCTAAACGAGCTGACTCAATTAAAGAGTTTGGTATGATATCAAAAAACCCTTTAGCCACATAAAACCCTAGTCCAGATCCGGCTGAATAAACCAGAATCAAAGCAAACAATGTTTCTGTTAGATTCAAAGATTTCAAGATGTAATAAATCGCGATGATGGACATAAATCCAGGAAACAATCCTATGATTATGGCAATGTTAAGGAAAAATTTCCGCTGCTTAAATTTTAATTTGCTCATTACATAAGCTACAGACAAGACTAAAACGGTTGAAAAGATAAACGAAAAAGTGGCGACAAAAAGAGTATTAAAGAACCATCTAATAAATGGCGTCATGGTGAATAGACGAATGAAATTATCCAGCCCAAAGCTTCTTGGAAAATAGTTCGAAACAACAATCCCAACAAAAATTCCGTCGCGAAACTCAGCTCTAAACGAATGGAGCACAATCCAAACAATTGGATACAGCCAAATAACACTTAAAACGACTAGGGCAACATATGCCAAAATAGTTGAACGTCGGTTTGAAGCTGATTGAGATTTTATTTTCTTATCTTTCATACCTTCTAACATAACTTTATTAGAGGGATTAAGATGAGTTTCAGTTTGATTCATCATTGGAACGTGTCCTCCTCTTTATAAGCTTTACTTCGGCGGTACGAAAGAAGTGTTGCTGAGGCTGTAATAATGAAGGTGAAAATAGCGATGACTGAACCGATATTAACGTCGCCCTCTTCAATCGTTAGACTATAAAGCCACGTGACAAGTAAATCGGTTTGGCCAGCCACACTCCCTGGCACATTGGGATCTCCTCCGGTTAAGAAGAAGATAATATTAAAACTCGTTATGTTGCCAATAAATGATGTGATAAGGTAAGGCGTTGTGATGAAGATAATGTAGGGTAAAGTTATGTTTCTAAACGCTTGAAACTTACTTGCACCATCGATTTGAGCAGCTTCATAAGTATCTTTAGGGACATTCATTAAAATCCCACTGGTCATTAACATTGTGAATGGAATACCTATCCATAGGTTGATCACAATGACAGACACTCGTGCAGTAAAGGCAGTGCGTGCTTGACCTAAAAAGGCAAAAGGTTGGTCAAGAATACCCAATTGCATTAACATCGCGTTAACAGGTCCATGCTCACTGAGTAATTGTTGCACTGCTAATAAAGAAATAAATTGAGGTAGCGCAATCGTTAAAATAAAAATCGTACGCCATAATTTCTTCAATCTCACACCAGGTTTATTGATGAGGAGTGCCAATAGAATGCCGCCAATGTAACAACTAAATGTGGCAAAAAAGGCCCAAGTAAGCGTCCAAGTCAGGACCGGAATAAACCGATTGGCGATTTCACCTTGTCCAGTAAATATTTCGGTAAAGTTCGCAAAGCCTACCCACTCAAAAAGGTTAAGACCTGGGACAACTTCACGGTCAAAATTGGTGAAGGCAATAAAAATCATAAAAAGAGTCGGTAAAATTGTGAAGGTCAAGACGCCTAAGATTGTCGGTGTCAAAAGAAGAATATGAAAACGACTATCCAATAATTCTGCTAAGTCTTCTTTGAATGTTGTTGGTTTATTACCTTCTTTGAGACGTAAATCACTATAAAATGAGCTATAAATATTCGATTTGTACGTTGCCAAAAAGACAGCTATCAAACCAAATGTAACCACACCAAACAACATCATCAGCATTGAGTTGTCGGCGAGACCACCAAAAATATCACCAACTTCTGTTCCAAGCGTAAAAAAGTTTCTAATAGCTTGAAATCCAATAGGTGTGTTATTTACCTTAGGATTGGTGAAAAAAATAATAAGAAATAATAATTGAAGTGTAAGAAACAAACCACCTTTGATATATTGTTTGTGATAAAGATTACCAAACCCCATAATAAAATAGGATCCTTTTGTTCCTTTACTACCTTCCTTAAATGGGCGTTTAAAATGCTTTATGCTTCTCTTCAGAAAATTTGTGAAACTAGCGATAAAATGTTTAATTTTCGACATAAATCGATTGAATAGTCTATTTTTACTCTCTATCATCATGAGTCCTCCGCATGAAAATGAAGCGAGCCGTTATAACGGCTCGCAAAGTGTTTAAGGTCTTTCGCCTAACCAAATACGCTCTATAAGGTTCATTTCCTCGATAATGCTCTCCACTGTATTGAATTGATTATTAGTATTTCTAAAAATGGCTAATAATCTATCTGGAGCTTGTCTTTGATAGTAAAAGACGTTGAATCTTGCTTCTCTCCCAAAGGGTTGAGGAATACCATGATTAAACATTTCTAGTTGAGCTAAAATCAATTGTCCTTGAATTGTATCTGCGGTCATGCCTTCAAAAGATTCTAAGGCGTTTTTATAAGCTGGTAAGGTTTGGTTCCGAAGGAATGATTGTTCTTGAACTTCAGGTGTGGTTAAAAACAACAAAATATCTTCTAGGTATTCCAACTTATCACTTGAACGATTCATTACAAACATTTTTGTGTCTGTAAAAGATCCTGATTGCATCACTGTATTTGGAGAAACACTTCCATGGGCATGATCTTCAGTAATTGTGAAGCGAGGAAGTTTTGCAACGCCTAAATCGTTCCCTAACGCTGCTTGAGCAGCGCGAAAATGCCATGCTCCACCAATTACGGTTAAACTTGTTCCGGTACGCAAATCAGCTTCCCAACCAGAATCCGAGGCAAGTCTAGCGCCGTTTGGATGAGAAAAGAACGCTTGTCCCCAACGCACAATTGAAATCATCTCGTCATTAACAAACTCAGTATTTTCTAAAACACCCTCTTCATACAAACGCACAAAACGCTCACCAGTTTCAGCATCACTCGCCAAAACTAAAAAAGAATTGTTAAACCCATCAGCACCAGTTATAGAGAGTGATCGTACATTATTAGTCTGAGCAACCTCCCAAATGCCTTCCCAAGTTTCAACATCTTCAGCCGATAAGTAGTTGCGATTGTAATATAAAATTAGAGATTGCGCTTCATAAGGGACGCCAAACAAAAATGATTGTCCTTGCACGTCAGCACGAATAACATCAATAAAAGCTTGTGGATTGGTTGCTTCAATTTGGGCTATGAGTGCTTCGTTTTGAATAGGACGAATCGCACCTGCACCAGAGAGTAAGCGCCCTAAATTATCGTGCGCAACCGTTAAGATATCGGGTCCTGCGTCCATATCATCAAGGAATGTACCTGCAGCTGTCCCTGTATCAGCGGCACGAACTTGGACTTCAAAAGGGAACGCACGACCTTCACGTTCTTCAAACATGATGACGTACTCTTCCATCTTCTCTTGGAAAAAATCTTGCACTTCAGCTCCGACCCAAATCACAAGGGGCTTTGATCTTGAACAGCCGTATAATGTGACAGAACTAATGACTACTAAAATCATAATTAAAATTTTATTTTTCATCTTATTTTTCCTTTCTTTGTTAAACGCTTTCAACACACACATGATAGCACATATTTTTATCCGATAGCAACACACTTAACAGTGAAAACCGTAAAAACCATTGTGTAACCCATTCCATCTTTTATTTGCTTTCTAAGGGTTGTTTTTATCTTACATATAACCGATACTATAGATAGATAAACCACAAATAAAGGAAATAAGAGGGCATTTTGATATGAAAAGAGTTAGTTTCTTGTTTTTATTCTTCTTTTTGTTTTTTACGTTTCAAACCATTCATGCGATGAGTCAAACCACACATGTATATATTCACTATTACCGTTTTGCAAAGGATTACGACGGTTGGAATGCTTGGGTTTGGCCGAACGAACCACAAGCGCTTCCAGGGAGATCGTTTCAGCTGACAAATGATGATACACCTGAAGAAACCAACTTTAATGGGAAGCTAGCCATCGTGCCTCTTGAGGGAGACTTTTCTAATGTAGAGAGCCTAGGAATTATTATGCGTCTTAACGATTGGCAAGCAAAAGATGTTGAAGTTGATCGGTTTTTTACGGTTCCTGCATCTAGTGTCGGTGGCATTCACCATGTTTACTTGGTAGAAGGTGACCCTAGAATAGGGAGCAGCATAAATGATCCTGAGGGCCCAGATCGTTTACCTAAGTTCTCTTTTGCCTATTTCACAAACTTGAACACTATCCGTTTCCGTTCGACAGAACCACTGGAAAGAACACAAATTCGACTCTTTGCCAATGAGAAGCCCATTAATATTTTAGAGCACACACAAAATGAGCTGATTGGTCAGGTACGTCTAGAAAGTGTTTTAGATTTTGGCCTCACGTACCGCATTGAAGCGACGTTCAGCGATGGTTCAATCAACCATTTTATGGTGACCTACGATGGCATTTATGATTCACCTGAGTTCGAAGAAGCCTTTGCTTTTTCTGGCGATCTTGGAGCACTTTATTCAGTCTCTGAAACTACGTGGCGAATATGGGCACCCGTGTCTTCGAGTGTTAGTTTAAATTTATATTCCTCAGGCACACCCTTACGGCATGGTGGTAGCAATGAGACATTGGCCGTTCATGAGATGACAAGAGGTGAGAAAGGGACCTTCGAGATTACTTTAGAAGGTGACTTCCATGGCGTTTACTATACCTTCTCTGTCACCAATGGCAGTGCCACACACGAAGTAATGGACCCTTACGCTTTTGCAGCAGGCATCAATGGTTTACGTGGGTTAGTCGTTGATTTTGAGCGTTTAAATCCTAATGGTTGGGCCTATGATCAACGCCCAAAGATGGTGAACCATACTGACGCCATTATCTACGAACTTCAAGTTCGAGATTTAACGTCACATGAATCTTGGAATGGTCCAGAAGAGCATCGTGCGCGCTTCCTTGGTCTAATTGAAAAAGGCACCGAGTATGCGGGTGTTTCGACCGGTTTTGATCACCTTGTTGACTTAGGTGTCACGCATGTGCAGTTGTTACCATTCTTTGATTTCGGTTATGTTGATGAAGCTCGTGTGAATGAGGAAGGTTATAATGCCTTTAATTGGGGCTATATGCCAATGAACTTCAACGTGTTAGAAGGGTCTTTTTCTGCTGACCCATTTGATGGTCGTGTCAGAATTCAAGAGTTTAAGCAGGTTGTCATGGGCTTCCATGAGGCAGACATCCGATTGATTATGGATGTAGTTTATAACCATACCGGTTTAACCGCAGACTCAAACTTCAACTTGATTGTGCCAGGTTATTATTTTAGAATGAATGAAGATGGCAGTTTTTCTAATGGTTCAGGCACCGGCAACGAAACAGCAAGTGAACGTGCGATGATGCGTAAATTCATGCTGGACTCGCTATATTTTTGGGCAACAGAATACAATATCTCTGGTTTTCGCTTTGATCTCATGGCGCTTCATGATATTCAAACCATGCAAGAGGTTGCTCGAATGTTGCATTCAATCGATCCAAACATCTTAATTTTTGGCGAACCATGGATGGGTGGAAACTCACCACTTCCTTTAGAACAACGAGCCGATAAGCGAAACCTTTGGCAAATTGACGGTGTTGGCGCATTTAACGACGATTTTAGAGACGCTGTAAAAGGGTCTGTGTTTGCCCATCAAGATGGTGGATTTCTTCAGGGCAACCATAGTCCGTCATTCAGAAATAGGGTAGTCTACGGCATCGTTGGAGGTGTACAGCATCCAGGTGGTGATGGGTGGAACTTCGCTAACTACACAACGTGGCATCATGAACCTGCTAAAACCATCAATTATGTCACCGCTCATGACAATAATACACTACACGATAAACTTTTTATAACACGCGATGTGGATGATCGTTTAGATCGCTTGATCCCCATGCACAAACAGGCCCATGCGATGGTTTTGTTAGCTCAGGGTATTCCCTTTATTCATGCTGGCGATGAGTTTCTACGTTCCAAACCTGACGATGGCTTAACTCAAAGGCAATATACACGTTTTGGTTTTGTGCATAATAGCTATGAATCGACAGATACAGTTAATCAAATTCGATGGGATCTAAAGGCTTCAGATGAAGGTCAAAAAGTGTTTAACTATGTGCAAGGTTTGATTCATCTACGCAAGGAGCAGTCTGCGTTTAGACTCCCTGAAGCAGAACTCATTCGAGAGGCCTTAACCTTTGTATATCCTAATGAAGTGGGCATTATTGCTTATGAACTCAACCATCCGGCTGATTCGCAAGAATGGGACCGAATTTTAGTCATTCATAACACGAGAGATCAAAGTGCTCGATTACGGCTCCCCTCAAACGGTGGTTGGGTGTTAGTCGTTGATGAAGAAATCGTCGACACTACTAGCTTGCGTAACTTCCCAGGCAACTCTAACCTTCGTGTTCCTCCAAACACAACGTATGTTTTATATCAAGATGTTACGCTCCCTGATCAATCATCACTTCCCTGGATTATAAGTGGCATAGCGGTGGTTTTCCTCTCCGTGGCGGCCGTTCTACTCTTGTTGAAAAAAAGACCTATATAAACAATCCCAATAATAAAAAAAGACCTTTATCGTTATGGCTAGAAACACCATACTAGAGGTCTTTTTTGAATGTCGTTTGTCTTAAGTTTAACAATTCAAATACTCATAAATATGCACGCTTATCAAAGGGGTCATTTATATGTTTCGAGAAAGCGTTTAGTAATAAATGTTCACTTGAAAACAAGATCATCTTTAACTCCTGAAAATTTAATAGAAATCGGATTTTAGCCGCTAGGAAGTGTTCAGTTCCATGTCTTATCCTAGCTCACGATTCACACTACTTAACTCGTGGTGACTAACACTATGAAACCAGGTAAGGCTGTATTTTGAATCATGCAATTTCAAGATAGCATAGCTTTCAGGCATGCCACCACGTGAGCGACTCACCGCGCCTGGGTTAATTATCACACCCGATGACACCACAGTGTGCCTAGCGATATGTGTATGTCCATGAATGAGGTATTGTGCTTTATATTTTTTCAGTAATTTTAACAGCTGCTGATCACCATAATGCACCCGGTGTTCGTGACCATGCACCATGACCAATGTTTGGCCTTCAATCGTGAGTATCACACGCGCTTCTCCTGCGTCCATGTAGGCATTTCCATAGACAGCGTAGATGTTGTGAGAGGCTAAAAAGGACGCAGACAATTCTGAATCACCGGCACTTAATATGTAATCCACATCCGAATGCTGTTCTAAGATGGCTTCAAATCGTTCTTTATAGCCATGAATGTCACTGACCACTAGCACTGTTTTCATTATAATCCCCGCAAATACTGTAACATTTTTTTGAGTGCCTTTTGACG
>SKFS01000125.1 GCA_007117885.1 Candidatus Izemoplasma sp. | reverse complement strand
TTAGTATCACCATTGGTGTCACCGTTGGTGTCACTAGGTGGTGTGTTATTTGAACCATCTCTTCCAGTATCAGAAGTATTGCATGCCATGACCCCAAATAAAATAAATGTCATCGCTATAAGATAAAGCACTTTTTTCATAAGACCATCCTTTCTTACTCCTTTATAGTTTAATTATAGTCCTATCCCTTTAAAAAAACTATAACTTTTTTTGTTGGATTTGCGCAAACTAAAAACACACCGGTGGGGTGTGCAAGAAAGTATTGACTATTATGGTGTGGTTCGTTGAATGGGTTTTACTTTTCGATTGCTCATGATTGTTCCATAAACACCGACAATAATCATTGCGCTACCAATGAAGTGAAAATAATAAAGCCCTTCATTTAGTATAATGTATCCTGCAAAGATGCCAATGACCGTTACCATGTTCGCATAGATTCCCACAATATGGGCTTTAAGATGTGAGAGGGCATAATTTAGAAGGAAAAAAGCGAGCAAGGATGATAAAATCCCAAGATACAAAATCGGCCCAAGAAAGTTCCTATTTGACCAAATAGTTACATAATGATGAAGATTACCGTTATAAAATAAGATAATCGTGTACAAGAAGTTAAACGTGATAGCACCGACTAACATCATGAAATAAGTAATCTCGATGGGATGAATGCGCATTGAAGCACGTCGTGAGTTCACGTTATATAAAGCTCCACAGATGACCGATAGCAAAACAAGAAAAAAGCCAAGAATCGATGAGTCAGTGTCAACCCCTTGAAGAGAGATTTGAATGTAGATGACTCCAGTAAAACTAAGAAGAATAAAAAAGATTTGCTTAGGATTAGGCACTTCTTTTAATAACACTGCACTAAAAACACCGGCAAAAACAGGAATTAAAGCGATTAACATAATCGCTTCACTGCTGGCAATTAAGGCGATACCATAAATCGAAAATATGGAGTAAAGCACCGGCTGGAAAATAACAATCCAAAACAAAAAACGTATGTGCTCCTTACGAAATCTAAAACTAATAACTTTGGTTCTTCTCAGTACCTCAAGGACTGTAAAGGCGATGAGATAGCGGGTTGCGATAAGACCCATTGGTTCAATGTAATCGAGGGCAACTTTCGTGAACATATAAGAAAAACCAAATATTAAAGTAAAACCAATGCTTGCTAAATGAGCTGTTCTAACCATATTATCGCTTCTTTTCTAGGTGTCTTTAAATCATATTCTTGGATTCTTCTGCAAAACTCTATCCACAAATAGTTCAACAATATGCTGATCAAACTGTGTACCGGCACCTTGTCTTAACTCTTCAATCGCTTCAATGCGGGTGAGCGCTTTACGATACGGTCGATCTGAAGTCATCGCTTCATAGGCATCGGCAACGCTTATAATTCTTGAGTATAGAGGAATGTCTTCACCTTTTAACGCATTAGGATAACCACTGCCATCTATACGTTCGTGATGACTCATAGCATATTCGGCTAAGTTACTATAGCGATCAGCAGCACGAAGAATTTGATAGCCATTTATCGTGTGTGATTTCATGATTTCCCATTCTTTAGGGGTTAGTTCGCTTGGTTTATCTAATATCGCATCTGGAACAGAGATTTTACCAATATCATGGTATAGTCCTGCGTACTCAAGTTCAATAATCTCGTCGTCTCTTAAGTTCATCGCCTGACCTATCAGTTTACAAAACCGACTGACACGCTCTGAATGCACTTTTTCTTCGGCAAACTTATCTTGTAATGTTTGTAAAATACTGGAAATAGCATCGTTTCGCAAACCATGACTTGATAGCACCTTGTTTTTATACATGTTGTCTTCGGCATTTCGCAGGACTATGCGTATGCTTTTCCTAGGATTTTCTTTGATATAATAACCCATCGCCATTGATAATTGAATATTTTCAATTTTAATCGTAGCAATTTTCTTATTAATGGTTTTTATTTTTTCATCCATCTCATTTTGATGGGTATTTGGACATATCATGGCAAATTCATCGCCACCAATGCGGGCGACAAAATCGTCACTTGCTTTGGATTTAACCAGTACCTTAGCGATTCTCTTCAATGCTTTATTGCCGATTGAATGACCAAACGCATCATTAATGAGTTTCAGTCCATTAAGGTCCATAAGGACAATTCCTAATGGATAATGCTCATCTTGATCAAGACGCGCTAGCTGATCTTGAAAGTAACGCCGATTAGGGATTTCTGTCAAATAATCATGATTACTAATAAAACGAATCTCATCTTCTTTATTTTTACGTTCAGTCACATCTATGACGGTTGATATGACGATATCCGTATTTGGAATAGGGATGTTTTGCGCCGTAATATACCGCGTGGGTTTGCCTTTACGTTTTAAAGGGATGTCTTGCCACTTCATCCTCTTTGGATCGCCACTTAAAACATCGGAAACAACACGAGACTTAATGATTTCACGGTAATCTTGGTCTTCATAGACTGATTGCCAGAATCGGTCTTCCCGCTCTAAATCTTCTCGGCGAACATCGTATATCTTCGCAAAATTATCGTTCATGTATGAAAAAATCACCCCAGGTTCAACCGTGTTGACCGCTAAACCAATGGGCAGACTGTCCATAATTAACTGTAGTCGATTGCGCGAATCTTCTAAGGCTTCTTTCGTTTTAATTAAATCAAGCTCAGTTTGCT
>SKFS01000050.1 GCA_007117885.1 Candidatus Izemoplasma sp. | reverse complement strand
TCCAGTAGATGTCCATCCCGGGCTTCAGCCTATCAAAGACCAGCCCGTTTGGCGATACGAAGGCGGCACGATCTGACACGACGATGCCGAACCGATATCCCAGGGGCTGTTCGGTGTCGTCATGCCGGCACACGATGCTGCCGCGCGGCGGGACATGCGGACACCGGGGGAACCGGGCGTCGAGTGCCCCTATCGGATCTCCGGACTTCTTCGCCCGGTACGCCCCAAGCATGTTCCGGTACGTCGGCAGGGGGATGGCCTCGCCGGTGCAGACGTTCACCCACCCGCGCACGAAATGCACGCAGTCGTGCTGCCCCCACTCGAACGGGCGGTGACGGGCGGATTCGATGTACTCATCGAGCAACACGGCCCCAGAACAGTTCCTTGTCCTGAAGGGCGTCGACGAACTCAAGTCCCTTGTCGCCCGGGAAGCGGGACTGCTGGTCATTGTTGGTGAACCTCCGCACGCGGGGCCGCTCCAGATCGACCAGCCTGTTCTCCACGGTGAGCGCGACCGTCGAAGTGTCCGGACCCTCCTCGATGTTCATCTGGTCCATGTACCCGGTGAACACCTCGGCCATGTCGTCCTCGGCCCCGACAAAACCGAAATACAGTCGGCACAGTCGGCCCTGGTAGGGTTCCGTCAGGGCGAGCGACAGCATCTCGCCGGGGACGCCACTCAGGGACAGTGTGGCCCCCCGGGCGGCGATCTCTGCCGTCTCCTCGATCTGGTCGATCTTCAGGAAGGCCCCGGCACCGATGTAGGTCTTGCCGTCGATGACCTTCTCGCCCAGCCCGGACCAGAGGTACAGGGGGCCGGTGGCGAACTCCAGATCGACGGCGTAGAACGGCTCCACGACCGGTTGGTCAAGCGTCGTATTGATGCTGGCTTCGATGTCGCGGCTCACGGGATGGCCTCCACCGCCTCGAAGGACAGGACGTAGGCGTTCCGGTTGTTGATGGTCCACTCCTGCGCCGGGCTGCTCAGGCGGAACCGACCGCGCGGGTGCAGGTACACCAGGGTCTCGCCGTCAAGAAGTTCCCGCCGCACGGCCGGCCAGACCGTGATCGTGGCCCGTCCGGTGGGGCCACTGCTCACGGGCAACAGCACCTTGTGCAGCGTGGCCGTCCCGGCCGCCCCTAGCTGGATGTAGTCGCCCGGCAGCAGCCAGTTCTCCACGGACGCCTGAAAGCCCTTCACGGCGATATCGGCGGTTTGCGAGGGCTGCACACCGTCTACCTGCGGCACGAGGAACAGTGCCGACGTGCCGGGGTCGTCCCAGTCTATGGAATCGACCCACTGCCCGAGATCCTGCCACGTTCCGCCCATGAGGAACCACGCCGACACCGCAGCGGTGCCCAGCACGCCCTGCGGGATGCAGTTGTTGGGGTCGCCCAGCAGGAATGTACCGGTCGGGCCTTTCAGCGACAGCAGGAACGCCACCCAGGGTTCGAGAAGGTCACGCCGCAGGGGCGGGATGCGGATCGCCGCACTCCACCGCTCGCCGGGGTGACGAAACACCTGCTGCCGGAAGGTGAAGGGGCTCTCGCTGACCGCAACGACGTTCGCGGCGCGCAGGACGATCTCCTCGATGCCGATGGTCGTGGGCGTCTGCAGGGGGTAGCTGATGGTCATGCTTCACCTCTACCCGAATGCCGCGCGCATCGACCCGCCCCGGCGGCGGGCGTCGATCACGGCGGTCTTGGCTGCGCTGATGATCTCCGGTGCGGCCTGCCGGACGATGTTCCGGACACTTTCGTCGCCGTTCGCCGCCAGATTGAAATGGAAGTTCTGCACGATGGTGCCGGACCCCTCGGCCGACACGCCCAACTTGCCGTCCCGACCGCGCTTGAGCGGCATGATGGCTTCCGGCCCTGCCTCGCCCATGAGCCCGGTGCGCCCGCCCGCCATGGGGAACATCGTGGGGCCGCCGACAACCCCGCCGCTGGCGAAGGGCGTGACGTTCATGTTGGCCACGACCGCGCCGTTCGCGAAGGGCATCAGGCTGCCGCCCGCCATGACACCGCCCATCGCCAGTCGCGGGGTGGTGCCGATGCTGAACAGCCCCGGCGCCATGCCGCGTATCTGCCCGACGAGTTGCTGCACCACGAGCACCCGGAACAGTTCCGCGATGATCTGGCGGGCCATGTCCTTGAAGGCTTCCTTGGCGGATTTGGTACCATCGACGATGGACATGAAGGCGCGCTCCATGGAGTTTTCCATCATGTTCGCCAACTGCTCCATCTGGTCAAGCCGTTCCTTCTCGACCTCAAGAGCCTCGCGGTTTGCCGCGATCTCGGCCGCGACAAGCCGCAGTTTGGCTTCCGACATCTGGATGTCGGCCTTCTTGTTGGCGTCCTGAAGTTGGAAAAATATCTCCAGTTCAGCCTGGCGTTGCCGCTCCAGACCGAGCAGTTGCCGCTCACGCTCGATCTGCGTGGTCAACTGGTCGATGGTCTCTTGGATGTCGGTGACACGACCGCCCCCACCGCCGCCGCCCGCGGGGCGGAAAGCGTTGACCTGATTGATCAGTTCGACGCCGCGTTCGGTCTCGGAGGCCATGATGGACAGCAACGCCAACTGCGTCATGAGTTCTGTGGTGACGCCTTGCGTGATCATCTGTGTACGGACGCGCGCCTTCTGCACCTCGATCTCGGCCATCCGTTGCGCGAGCAGGAAATCGACACC
>SKFS01000156.1 GCA_007117885.1 Candidatus Izemoplasma sp. | reverse complement strand
TTCTATACGCAACAGTTTAAACGGCAAGCGACACCGGATGGACCCAAAATCCTTGATGTCTCCTTGTCACCCAGAAGTGATCATCGTATTCCAAGCGACGTAAATAAACAAAAAACTTAGGATTTGATACTATGAAAAAACGTGTCGTTATCGGCATGAGCGGCGGCGTCGATTCAAGCGTCGCTGCCTTGATATTAAAACAAAAAGGCTACGAGGTCATCGGGCTTTTTATGCGTAATTGGGATTCAAGTTTAAACCGGGATATTTTAGGAAATCCCACATTAAACGCCTCGATTTGTCCTCAAGAACAGGATTATCAGGATGCCCTAAAGGTTTGTGAGAAACTTGATATTCCCTTGCACCGCGTGGATTTCATCGAAGAGTATTGGCGCGACGTTTTTCGTTACTTCATCGAAGAATATGAGAAAGGACGAACGCCAAACCCTGATATTATGTGCAATAAGTACATTAAGTTTTCAGCATTTAAAGATCATGCAAAAACGTTTAATCCAGACTACATTGCCATGGGGCATTATGCACGGGTAGTTCACGGCCCAGTGGCTAAACTATTAAGGGGCATTGATGCAAACAAAGATCAAACCTATTTTCTTTCACAACTTACCCACGAACAGTTAAGTAATGTGCTTTTTCCGATTGGCGACTTAATGAAAAGTGAAGTGCGAACACTGGCACTCAATCATAACTTACCGACCGCTAAAAAGAAAGATTCTACAGGAATCTGTTTTATCGGTGAACGCGAGTTCAACCAGTTCTTGAACAATTATCTCCCGGCTAAAGTGGGTGAGATTTCAACTTTAGAGGGCGATATTCTCGGTCAGCATAGTGGATTAATGCATTATACGATTGGTCAACGCAAAGGCTTAGGTATTGGTGGCAGTGAGAAATATGGAAATGAACCTTGGTTTGTCGTGGGGAAGGATCTCGATTTGAATCGTTTGTATGTCGGTCAAGGGTTTCATCACAGTGAACTGTATAGTGACCACTGTATTTTAGAAGCGATTAACGTCATCGACCCAAACCGCAATCTCGATCAACTCAAGTGCACGGCGAAATTTAGATACCGTCAAAAAGATCAAGCCGTGACCATTGCGGTAGAAAACAATGAAGTGCATGTTTACTTTGACCAGCCGGTTCGGGCTGTCACCCCTGGACAAGCATGTGTATTTTACCTTGGTGAAGAATGTCTCGGGGGTGGAACGATAAAAACGGTCACAAAAAATCAGAGAATATTACCATATTGAGGGGATTGATTATGCCAAATAAACGAGGGATTGTCCTATCCGGTGGAGGTGCCCGTGGTGCCTATCAAATCGGTGTGTTAAAAGTCTTAAAGAAGCATGGATTACTCGACGAAATCCATGCTGTTAGCGGTTCTAGTGTAGGGAGTTTAAATGCCGTTTTACTCGCTCTTGGTGACCTTGAGCGTGCTGAAAAGCTTTGGTTTGAGATCGATGGAGAAAAGATGTTTAAAAGTGAAGAAAACATTTTAAAGCGGATTCTTCATGAAGGCGCTGAGTTTGTTTATGAAGGGATGTACCCAAATCAAGAACTCAAAAAGCTTATTGAATCCACCGTTGATTTCAAAGCACTTCAATCAAAAAAAGTGTTTGTTGCGACGAGTTATGTTGGCGATGGAAAAGCCAGTTTTTGGGAACTTATGACGGTCAATATTCGTAATCTTTTTAGTAAAGTACCCCTCGTTCGTTACACAAGGCTTGGTGAGCTCAGTCAACCTGATATTGTCAGTACACTACTCGCTAGCTGTGCGATTCCGATTGTTTTTAAACCGATTGTCATTGATGATAAAACCTATTATGATGGGGGTGTCCTTGACAATGCACCATGTCAACCGCTTTACGATGAGGGTTGCGATGAAGTTATCGTCATTGATCTCTTTAAGTTTAGACGGCATAAATGTCCTAAGGAAGTTAAGTTTTATCAAATTAAGCCGTCAAAAAACCTTCGTGGAATCATGGATTTTTCCAAGCACCAAATCAAACGACGTTTCGAACTCGGTGTGGCCGACGCTGAGAAATTTGTTAAAGACCATTTTCAGAAATGAAAGGGTCTTTTTTTAATAAAAAGAGTAATTTATGGTCGTGTCGCTATTATTGAGTTGGAGGTACTAAAATGAAAAAAATCTTGATTCTTAGTTTATGTTTGCTTTCCCTCAGTTTAACGCGACCCCTTGTTTTCGCTGCGGAATACCTAACTTATCAAAAAATCGAGTTCGTAAACTATGGCGGAAAACTTCTTGAAGATTTTACTAACGATGATTACCAAACTTATTATGAACGCATGGCAGGACGGAAATTTTGGGGGTGGAACACGGTGCACGCCCACCGAAATGAACCGGTAACATTCCAAAAAGAAACGTTATACGTGATGGTAAATGAAGGCACTACACCGATTCAAAAAACCCATAATTTTCGCATGAATCAACAGCGCCGGGTGCAAACAAGTGCGAGCGGCTCAGTAAGTTTATCAGGCAGTGGCAATGTATCACAATTTCGCTTAGGCCTTGACACAAAAATTGATGTTAGTTATTCGACCGACGTCACCACAACGGAAGAAGAACGTCTAGAAATCAAACTCAATGTTGATCCGATGACACGGTTACGCGTTGAAATCTATGGTGAGGGAAAAGTTACCAACGGTGTCGCGCGATATTACCGTTTATGGCGCAATGT
>SKFS01000136.1 GCA_007117885.1 Candidatus Izemoplasma sp. | reverse complement strand
GGTTATTTGCAGCATGCATGACTATAGGTACCCACAAGGATCTTGTCATTAAGAACCCTAACGCATAAATCATACCAACCACCGTAGTAAAAACACCTTGAATGAGGTTTAAGTGGAAGATGCCAAAAAACAATCCACTTACTATAATGAGCACCCAAGGTTTAATATTGGTTTTTTCAAACCATTTAAATACCATACCACGCATCATGATTTCTTCAACGAGTGGTGCTAAAATGACGACTGCGATTAAACTAAATAGAAAACTTGCCCCACCAATACTTCCTTCAATTGCTTCAATATAACTTGCTACTTGCTCAGGGATTAGAAAATTCATGACAGTGATTAGAAGTCCACTAATATTGATCCCGGCGATTCCGATGATAAAAGACCATAGAATTATCTTGGGGGATACTTTTTTCAATCGTACAAATGTCGTAAACTGTTTTTGTAAATGAGCAAAATGATGAACAAGACCGAAATTTGTGTTGCAATAAGCATCGCTGTCATAGTATTTGGAGAAACTTTCTCGATATCTTCTATGCCATTCGCAATAAAATAGCCTATCATTATGATTGTATTGATTAATACATAAAGTGCAATAAAACCAAGTTATTTTAAAACTGGTTTAATATACTGTTTCATGTTAGAACTCCTTATCATTTTAAGTATTAGTATCGATTTTACCAAATCGTTATCATTTTTTCTTGAGGTAAATACATTTCGTCTTTCTCATTGATTTGATAAAACTCTTGAAACTCTTGTAAATTTCGTAATTGAATATTGACTCTTAAAATTGCAGGTCCATGCACATCAACTTTAAGCAATAATTGATGATATTCAATGGATGATTTCTCTCGCCAAACACGTGCCCAGTTTTTAAAGAAGTCGTCATAGTTATGAGCTTCATTTTTCTTGCTAGCTTCAAGTGCACATCTTAATCCGCCACTATCGGCAATATTTTCTGAAACAGTGAGTTCACCATTACAAGGACCATATCCTGTTTCAACACCTTCAAATAAATCAATCATGTCTTTCGCTTTTCTACTAAATGCTTCGATATCAGCATCTGTCCACCAGTTGTTTAGAGAGCCTGTTTCATCAAACTTAGCACCATTATTATCAAATGCATGTGAAATTTCATGCGCAATAACAGCGCCGATACCACCGAAATTTTCAGACGGGCTTTGATGAATACTATAATATGGCGCTTGTAAAATAGCTGCAGGAAAGACGATTTGATTGTTAAACGGGTTATAGTATGCATTCACATCGCTTGCAGACATTTCCCAAACATTTTTATTTGGAACCTTGTTATATTTACTAAACTGGTAGGTGTTGAAAATCCGAGAAATCGATAATCTTTCATTAACTAGGTTAGAACCTTCATCATAGCCCTTAATGACATACTGATCATAATATGTTGGCAGCTCGTCTGGATATCCAACATGCACAGTAAGTGTCGATAGTTTTTTCAGCGCTTTTTCTTTGGTTTGTTCTTCTAGCCATGTGTTTTTTGTGAGTTGTTCTTGATATATATCGATCATCTCGTGAACCATCGTTTTCACATCTTTTTTTGCAGCTGGACCGAAATAGGTTTCACCATAATGTAATCCAACAACTTGATCAAATCGATGATAGGCTTGATAAAAAGCGAATTTATCTTTACTTCGTGCTTCTTGTGTCCCCGTGAGTGCACGACCAAATGCACCGCCAGCAATTCGGATTTCATTGGTTAATAATGATGAAAAACTGAGTACATTTGATACAATCATCCATGATTTAATAAGGTTGAAGTTATCCTCCTTAATGACGCTATCAAAATGGTTCATATAATCTTTATTAGTGACAATGAGTTGGTCTACATTTTCTTTAACCAGTGCTTCAGCAACACTGATAAGATCAAAGTTTTTTGATAACACCTTTACTTCTTCTTTAGAAAATGGGTTATACTCTTTGACATAGTCTGCTTTTTCTACACTTGATTTAGTGATAGGCACTAATCGTTCGTCAAACGCTAGCGCTTCTTGAATTAACTTATTTGATTCTTCTTGTGAAAATCCATACAGACTTAGCAATTGATTTGTCGTCATTGTAAATAAACCGATGAGCTGTTTTTTTGTTTCCTCATCTTGGTAATAACTTGTATCTGGTAAGAATAAATCAGTTAAAGCAAAATATAGCACTTGATTATTACTGTTCATAAAATCTTGGGTAATTGAAAAATCAAATGGTGTATTAATTGATTCCAAAGTGAAATCAACACATGCCTTTTCTAAATCTTTTAAATTTTTTAAGTCTTTTAACCGACTTAAAATGGTTTCAAATGGTTTCACACCTAATGCATCACGCTTATCAAAATCTTTGGTCATTTGATAGAGTTTAATAAACTTCTTCAAGTTTTCGTTTAATCCTTGACTATCCTTCTCCCACTTAGAAGCAAGATCCATAAGCGTTTTTTCAATAACTAAATGGAGTTCTAAGAATGCTGACATTGTCGGTTGATCACCTGGGATGACAGCTTTATCAATCCATTCATTGTTTACAGCCTCATAATAATTACTTTTTAACTGTTTATTCATACGTTTACTGTTTCCTTTCATAATAAATGTCTATTATTTTCATAAAGCCTTAAGTCTATCACTAATTGAGGGGTGGTTATAATACACAAAGGTATATAAAGGATGCGGTGTAAGATTTGAAAAACTCTCTTTAGTAAGCTGTATTAACGCACTACGTATGGCTTCTTTAGAAGCGT
>SKFS01000048.1 GCA_007117885.1 Candidatus Izemoplasma sp. | reverse complement strand
TTATGATGTTTTTTTAACGATGCAATTGCGTCTTGGCTTTGTTTTTTTTGTTGGGCTTGTTTTTGTTTTAACGCGGTTTCTTTTTCAAGACGAAGTTGATCGTGCTGCTTTTTAGCTTTAACAAAGCTTCGTTCTTTAGTTTCAAACTCTTTTTCCGCCCTTAGGGTTAATGTGTCGTAGGCTTTATTGATTTTCTCAAGCGATGCGTACTCTGCTTTCATTTTTTGATGGTGTTTTTTTTCTATATCGTAACGTGCTTTATCAATAACACTCACTGGTTTGAATAGGTTTTTTAGCATCGCAAGCCCTCCAATCTAGCTGTAATTTGTGACTTAATTTATTCTATCATAACCGTCGCGATTAGACAATTGATTATCGTTTTAACAAGAAGGGTTTTTAGTTGTAAATGCAGCAGTTTCGTGTATAATTTTTAAGTGAGGTGGTTACTGTGAGTGAACGTATCATAACAGGAGAGCGTCTTAGTGGTGAAATTGAACCCCTATCGTTAAGACCGCAAACGTTAAAAGAATACATTGGTCAAGATCATGTTAAAGAGATGATGGATATTTTTATTCGTGCAGCGAAAAATCGCCAAGAGAGTTTAGACCATGTACTGCTTTACGGTCCCCCTGGATTAGGGAAGACGACGTTAGCCAATATCGTTGCCAATGAAATTGGGGTAAAGATAAAAGTAACAAGTGGTCCAAGTATCGAAAGAAGTGGCGATTTAGCCGTACTTTTAACAAGTTTAGAACCTGGCGATATTCTTTTTATCGACGAAATCCATCGGCTTCCAAGGGTGGTTGAAGAAGTGCTCTATCCAGCAATGGAAGATTTTGCGATTGACCTAATTGTCGGTAAAGATGAGACTAGTCGCTCGATTCGTGTTGAACTTCCACCGTTTACACTAATTGGCGCAACCACACGTTTTGGCGATTTAACTGCACCGCTGAGAGAGCGCTTTGGTGTTGTTCATAAGTTGGAGTATTACGACCAAGAAGCACTGGAAAAGATTTGTGCTCGAACAGCGAAAATCTATGCGTCAGAGATTGCCTTAGAAAGCATTGTAGAGATAGCTTTAAGAAGTCGTGGAACACCACGGATTGTCAACCGTTTGTTTCGCAGAATTAGAGATTTTGCGGATGTTTTAAACGATGGTGTTATCAGTTTAGAAATAACAAAACTCGCTTTGGATAAACTCGCCATCGATCCTCTAGGTCTTGATCAAAAAGACTATGATTACTTGTATGGACTTATTAATAAGTTTAACGGTGGACCGGTCGGCATCGAAAGTTTAGCGTCATCGATTGCAGAAGAGGTCACGACCATTGAGGACGTCTATGAACCGTTCTTACTTAAGCTTGGTTTTATCCAAAGAACACCGCGGGGTCGGATTGCAACCCCGAAAGCGTACAAACATTTAAAAATAACGCATCAAGGCGGGTTGTTTGAATGAAGCTAAGTGATTTCAGTTATACCTTACCTAAAGAATTAATTGCTCAAAGTCCTTTAGCAGAACGGACTGCCTCACGACTGCTTGTCGTTGATCGCCACAAAGGGACGTTTTATGACCGACAGTTTCAAGACTTTATCGATTATCTTCATCCAAACGACGTCTTAGTTCTTAATGATACCGCCGTTATGCCTGCCCGATTAATCGGGGTAAAATCCTCAACAGGGGCTGTCGTCGAAGTCTTACTCTTAGAACAAAAAAGTCATGATGTTTGGGAATGTTTAGTCAAAAAAGCGAAAAAAACACACGTTGGCACACGTCTTGATTTCGGTGAGGGTTTGCTTAAAGCCGAGTGTGTTAATGTCAAAGAAGATGGCTTAAGAGAGTTAAAGATGACATATGAAGGTATCTTTTTTGAACTGCTCGAACGTTTAGGTGAGACACCTTTACCACCTTATATTCATGAGTCACTTGAAGATAAAGACCGTTATCAAACGGTGTATAAAAAACATCTTGGGAGTGCTGCAGCCCCCACAGCAGGTCTTCATTTTACCGAGGATTACTTAGAGCGTATCCGCGCAAAGGGAGTGAAAATAGCGTTTATCACACTTCATGTCGGTTTAGGAACATTTCGTCCCGTCAGTGCCGAAGATATTCTTGAGCATACCATGCACGAAGAACTCTTTGTTGTTTCAGAAGAGACGATTGACATTATTCGTCAAGCGAAAGCGAATAAACATCGTGTTATCGCAGTCGGTACAACGTCCTTAAGAACCTTAGAAACGATTGCGTTACAACCTGAATTAAAAGCGCAAAGCGGCTACAGCAAACTATTTATCTACCCAGGATTTGCCTTTAAAATCGTCGATGCTTTACTAACAAACTTTCATCTACCAGAATCAACACTATTAATGCTTGTAAGTGCTTTTTCTTCTTTAGACACGATAAAAAAAGCGTATGAACACGCCGTCAATGAAAAATATCGTTTTTTCTCTTTCGGTGATGCAATGTTTCTTACTACGATAAAAAAATAGAACGTTCCCACTAGCGAACGTTCTATTCTTTTTTATAAGGACGTCAAGAGGAGATTGACTCGTTTACCGAAGAGTAGAATTAAGAAGGGCGTCAAGGCAATAGCGGTAATCCCCATAAAGAGAATTCCTAGACCAGAAAACTCAAGGATGATTCCAGAGACTAAAATTCCTAAAGGAATTAAACCTTGTCCTAGCGTATCCATAATAGAGAAGACACGGCCACGAACATGAGGGTCAATCGCACGAACTAATCCTGTGCTAAGTGGTATGTTTAGCCACATATTTGCCACCGCTGTGAAGAAAAACACGGGAATCAGCAAACTATAAAAGAGCGGGTAAGGCATGGTGTCTTGATGCACTTGATACATTAAAAACATAACCGTGCCTAAACCGATAAAGGTTCCAGTGATCCCTTGACGGATATTATTACGAATGACGAGCCGTTGACCGACGACGCCAACAATAATCCCTCCAACGAGCATTCCCACACTAAACGAGACTTGAACCATCGATAAGTGAATCGGTTCTTTACCTAGCCGAAGATTAAACAAGTAAGGCATCGCGTTTGCAAACAGTGGCGAGACTGCGAAGTTTAAAAACAACACCGCTAACATAAACTGTAGTAAGCCTTGCTTACTCAATATATATTGCATCCCGTACTTAAAATCTTCAAAAAAGCCTGGACTATCTTCTGTAAGCTTGCGCGTGGGCTTCAGCTGAATAAACATTTCACTGAATCCACTTATCATAAACGACACACCATTAATGATAAAAATCAGCTCAATGCCTAATAAAACATACAATCCACCCGCTAATAAGACTCCGATAATCTGCTGAATACTGCCAATTAAACTGAAAAAGGCATTCGCTTGATTGAGTTCTTCATCTTTGACTAAAAGCGGTCTTACTGCCGCAACAGAGGATATAAAGAAGGCGTTGTTAATGGCTAAAATAATCGTGACACTATAAAGTAGCGCAATGATAAACGACGTTTGGCTGAAACTAAAAATCATTAGACCCCCGATTAACACAGTGATTCCACGGATATAATCGGTCATGTAGAGAATTCTAATTTTGTTCAGACGATCCGCAAACACACCGGCAATCGGTGAGAAAATTAGCTGGACAATCGCACCACTTGCAATATACACACCCGCCTGAAGGGGTGAGGAAGTAATCGTCAAAATAAACCATGAGACTGCGAAATTATAAAAAGCTGTACCGATTTGTGAAGTGAAATTACCGATAAATAGAAGTGAAAAATTCCGGTTTTTAAGTAGTTTTAACATGATTATTCAATGACGATTTCGACTTTATCGCCATCGGCGCTTTCAATGTCGATAATCTTTCCTACAGTACCGGATTCAATCATGTCGAGTATCGCATCAAAATCGATGTCGAGATCCATATCATTAAGCTTATCGAGTTTCATCACTTTTCCCCGTTTGTTTTGGCTTTTTAGTGCAACTTTCGCAAACTCTAGGGGGATTTGGATGTTCACTTTATCGCCGTCGCCTGAGTTAATTTTAATTTTAAACATTTTGAAGGCAGCTTTCTTTAAGGATTTCGCTTCGATTTTTTCATCTTTATCTAACGCACCTAAAAGCTCTGCACCTTCACTTGGGGTAATGACTTTACTTTGAATCATATCTAAAATCTTTAGTTTTTCTTGGCTCATCATTCTCACCCTTTCAATAGTTTAAGTGCTTCTTCAGATGTTATTTTACCGTCCGCAAGCTTTTGTAGAATCTCATCTTTTTTCGCTTGATCTTCATCGTTTTCAACCGTATACCCTAAATGAATAATGACTTCATCCAACATTTTTTTTACCGTTGGATAGGAAACATTTAGCTCTTTTTCTAACTGTTTTATACTGCCCTTATTCTTAATAAATAACTCAATAAAATACAGGTGTTCCTTTGAAAGATAATTAAACTTTGATAACTGAAACTGACCACTAATTTCTGTGTGACAATTACTACACTCTAATTTTGTCACAAATAAATCGTGTTTACAAATGGGACATTCGCCTATAACGTGCTTTTGCATCCTTTTCTCTCCTAACGTATTTTTATTCTAATTTGGGCCTCATCGGTATCAATTGAAACCGTTGTGCCCCGGGAATACTTCAGTAACTGATCTAAATCGTGATAACTGAATCCAAGGTGATCGTCTACGTGCGATTGAATCTTACTTTTTAGCGTTTTTCGCATAATAAATCGGGCTATAAATAGTGGAATAGGCATTCCGAATAAAGCTCTTAAAAAAAGGTTTAACCGTCGTGACTCTTCAGGTAAATGAATCCGCATTTTCGCATAGCGCGCTCTTTTTAAGCTGCGCGTATTAAAGCTAGGAACGATTGAATCATACACTTCATCCACGGTTTTTTCCCCGTTATATAACGCCACCAGCTGATCTTTCATGGCTTCACCGCCTCATCGCAAGTTTTATATAGCTTATTGTAACGAATAAAACGTATAAAGTCAATAAATAAATTAATAAAATTAATCTTGTTATTAATAAAATTAATTTATATAGCTTTTGCTCATTAAAAAATTTAATAGTTTCTCTCTTTGAAAGCTTTTCTAACTAAGCCTATGGAAATTTCCTGTAAATTACTATATAATAAGTTAGAAATACAAGATAAATTAGGTGACAGTATGGAGCCATTACGCGTCGGTATTGATATTGGTAGTACAACGATTAAAGTTGTTGTGATTGACCAGCAAAACAAGAGCCTTTATCAATCCTATAAACGGCACTTAAGCAGTGTTTCTCGTTCCTTAAAACAGCTACTTGAAGATTTAAAATCAGCGCTGGGCCATCAGCCAATGCGTTTCAATTTCACAGGCAGTGCTGGGTTACGCTTAGCAAAAGCAATGAGAGCACAGTTTACGCAAGAAGTGATTAGTGCAACAAAAGGATTAAGACATTATGTCGAAGATATTGATGTTTGTATCGAACTTGGTGGTGAAGATGCAAAAATCATTTTTTTTGATGGGCTCAATATCGAACAGCGGATGAATGGCACGTGTGCTGGTGGCACCGGTGCTTTTATTGATCAAATGGCATCATTGCTCGATACCGATGCAGCAGGCTTAAATGCAATGGCTGCAAAACACACTCAGTTATACGATATCGCCTCACGTTGTGGCGTTTTTGCTAAGACCGATATTCAACCGTTGTTGAATCAAGGCGCAAACAAAGAAGATATCGCGGCGTCGATTTATCAAGCGATTGTCAATCAAACCATTGCTGGATTGAGTCAGGGCCGTAAAATTCGTGGCAAGGTCGCCTTTTTAGGCGGTCCGCTAACGTTTTCAAGTGAACTTAGGAAACGCTTTATCGATTTTTTAAAACTGACCGATGTCTTTATTCCAGAACACGGTGAAGTCTTTGTCGCATTCGGGGCAGCCCTTGAAGCGAAAGCTGCACCCCAAACGATTGATGAGGTGCTTAAAAAAATCCTTGAATACCGCAAGCAGTATAAGGACAGTTTGCGCAAAACAATGCCGCCTCTATTTGAAAGTGACGAAGAATACCAAGCATTCATAGCGCGGCATCGTCGTGCTGAAGTTAAACGCATTCCCGCAAAAACCTATGTTGGCAATGCGTATTTAGGCATCGATGCGGGTAGCACGACGACTAAACTATTGTTGATTTCTGAAGACAATGAGATTTTATATGACTATTATGCGCACAATCGGGGCAATCCGGTTCGTGTGGTCCGCGAGGCACTAATTGAGATGTATCAGACGCTTGGGGAAGGCGTTCAAATATGCCAAGCTTATTCGACAGGGTACGGTGAAAACTTAATAAAGCACGGCTTTAATTTAGACGGCAGTGAAGTTGAAACCATCTGTCACTATGAGGCTGCAAAATACTTTAATCCCGATGTGAGTTTTGTCATCGATATTGGTGGCCAAGACATGAAATGTTTTAAAGTGGAAAACGGCGTCATCACTTCAATTGTATTAAACGAAGCCTGTAGCAGTGGTTGCGGGTCATTTATAGAAACGTTTGCTGAATCACTCGGCCATCCTATTGAAAGGTTTGCTCAGATGGCCATCGAATCAAAACGACCGGTTGATTTAGGCAGCCGTTGTACGGTATTTATGAACTCTAGTGTAAAGCAGGCACAATCCGAAGCGGCAAGCAGTAAAGATATTAGTGCGGGTCTGGCAATGAGCGTTGTCAAAAACGCCCTCTACAAAGTCATTCGTGCGCATGATGTAAAAGAAGAGTATGGCAGCGAGATTTTAGTTCAAGGGGGAACCTTTCAAAACGATGCGATTTTACGGGCATTTGAAAAAGAAACGAACATTGAAGTCACGCGCCCTTCAATCGCTGGCTTAATGGGGGCTTTTGGCGCAGCATTGCTCGCTAAAAAGCACCACCGTAATCAACCCTCAACACTATTAAAAACGCACGAACTACAACAGTTCAATTATCAAACTAAACGCGCAACCTGCCATCAGTGCTTAAACCTCTGTGCCTTAACAATCAATATATTTAACGATCATCAGCGCTTTATTAGCGGCAATCGCTGTGAAAAAGGCGCAGGCATTAAAGTGTCTTATGAGGACGTTCCGAATCTCTATTTATATAAATACGATAAAATCATGACCTATGAACATCAAGATCGGCCGTATGCAAAAACTGTGGGCTTGCCATTAGTGATGAACATGTATGAAAACGTGCCGTTTTGGTATGCTTTCTTTGATACCTTAAAGGTAAATGTCGTGCTTTCAGGCCGCAGCAACAAAAATCTTTATGAACGGGGTCAAGACACGATTCCAAGTGATACGATTTGTTATCCAGCAAAACTTGTTCACGGCCATATTGAAGCGTTATTCGAGAAAGATATTGATTTTATTTTCTATCCGAATATGCCTTTTAACTTTGTTGAAAAAAGCTATGCAAATAATCACTACAACTGCCCCGTTGTCGCCCATTATCCAGAAGTTGTTGAAGCTAATATGGATCATTTAGACATGGCACGCTTTTTCCAACCTTACCTTTCACTCAATGACCAAAACCGGTTTGTGAATACAATGCACAAGTTGCTTAAAGATGTTCTACCTACCTCGAAATCCCAATTAAGAAAAGCGTTTAAGCGGGGAGTGGAAGAATACTATGCTTTTAGAAAAGACATTCAAACCTATGGCGAGTTTGCGCTTGAGTATGGCCAAACCCATCAACTTAATAGTATTGTTTTAGCCGGTAGACCGTATCATGTTGATCCCGAAATTAATCACGGTATACCCAAAATGATACGCAGTTTAAACGTCGTGGTTTTAAGTGAAGATGCCATAAACCACCTCGTCGATACACCTTCAGTCAATGTGCTCAATCAGTGGACTTATCATACCCGCTTATATGATGTGGCCAAACTAATAAAATCCTATCCCAATATGAGCCTTGTCCAGCTTGTTTCATTCGGTTGTGGTCTCGATGCCATTACCAGCGATGAAGTTAAGCGCTTATTAGAAGAAGACCGTCAACTTTATACACAAATTAAGATCGATGAAATATCGAACTTAGGGGCCGTCAACATCCGTTTAAGAAGCTTACTGTCCACGATGGGAGGTCGCTAGTATGGCTGAATTAGTCTACCATGATAATCGCCTTTTGTTTACTGAAGAAATGCGTCAAGAGTATACGATATTAGTACCTCAAATGGCACCATATCATTTCACTTACTTCGTCGATGCGTTTACGAGTGAAGGTTATAAAGCCGAACTCTTAACGACCGATGACTATGAGCTAATCCACGAAGGCATGAAGTATTCACACAACGATATTTGTGTGCCGGCAATGCTCGTGATTGGCCAGTTTATCGATGCTATAAAAAAGCAAGGGCTTAACGCTAAAAAAGTGGCTTTAGTTATCACTCAAACTGGCGGTGGCTGCCGCGCAAGTAATTATATTGCTTTGCTGCGAAAAGCCCTTGAAAAAGCTGGATACAGTGAGGTTCCTGTGATTTCTTTAAATGCAGGGGGATTGGAAAAAAACCCTGGTTTCCGCGTCACACCAAGAGTTCTTCATAAACTTCACGATGCGATGCTTTTTGGCGATCTAATTATGACATTAGTTAATCAAACGCGTCCCTATGAAGTCAATTTAGGAGAAACGAATGCGGTCAAAGCCGACATCGACAAAGCATTACAAGGATACTTTAAACACCGCCGTCTCTTTTCCTGGAAACGGCATAAAAAAATGTCTCAGAAAATTATTGAACGTTTTTCTGAAATTTCTGTCGATCGTTCAACTCCAAAACCCAAAGTTGGGATTGTCGGTGAGATTTACGTTAAATACTCACCTTTAGGAAACAATCACCTTGAAACAACACTAGAAAAAGAAGGCTGTGAAGTCATTACGCCACCGCTTTACGACTTCTTTATTTATAGTTTTGATTCACGTGCTTATGACATTAAGATGTATGGGGGATCAAAAAAAGAATGGCTTGTATTAAAACTGGCAATATGGTATATTGAAGTCCGTCGACAAAAACTGCGAAAAATGCTAGAAAAAGCGCATTACGCACCCGGGATTTCCTATAAAAAGATCCGCTCGCTAGTCGATGGTATTATCGATGTTGGAACGCACATTGGTGAGGGATGGTTGTTGACTGCGGAAATGATTGATTTAATTCATCACGGTGCACCAAACATAGTTTGTACTCAACCTTTTGGTTGTTTACCCAATCATATTGCTGGCAAAGGCATGTTTAAAAAACTAAAAAAACATTATCCAGAAAGTAATATTGTTGCGATTGATTATGATACAAGCGCGTCGAAGATAAATCAATTAAACCGAATCAATTTGATGGTTTCCAATGCGTTTCGCCAGTTAGAGGAGAAAAACCATGAACGTAAAGTATGAACTTAAACATATTTGTAAACAAACCGGTGCGCGTTTCGGCTTGTTGCATACCCCAAGTGGCACCTTTGAAACCCCGATTTTTATGCCTGTGGGGACCCAGGCGACGGTGAAAACATTGGATGTGGCTGAAATTGCTGAAGTCAGTGAAGGCTTAATTCTTAGTAATACCTATCATCTTTGGTTGCAACCAGGGACAGAGATTATTCAGCATTATCAAGGGGTGAAGAATTTTATGTGTTGGCCAGGGGCGCTTTTAACCGACAGTGGGGGCTTCCAAGTTTTTAGTCTGAGTTCAATTCGCACCATCACTGAAGAAGGTGTTCACTTTCGTCACCATAAAAGTGGCGAGAAGCTATTTATGTCACCCGAAGACAGTATTCGTGTTCAAGCGATTCTCAATGCCGATATCGCCATGAGTTTTGATGAGTGCCCGCCCTTTGATAGTGACTACACCTATATGAAGGAATCAGTTGCACGAACTTTACGCTGGGCAAAACGTGGACAAGCTGTGCATGCCAACGAGAACCAATCGTTGTTTGGCATTGTTCAAGGCGGTCCCTATCTTGATTTACGTGAGTATTCATTAAATGAAACCTTGAAGATGGGTTTTGAAGGGATTGCCATTGGTGGCTTGAGCGTGGGTGAAACGAAAGCAGAAATGCATCGTGTTTTACATCACCTCAAACCATTATTACCTAAACACTTACCGCATTACTTAATGGGGGTTGGTACCCCTGAAGATTTATTTACTGGGGTTGAAAATGGTATTGATATGTTTGATTGTGTCAACCCAACGCGACTTGCTAGACACGGCAGTGCCTACACATACGATGGCCGCATCAGCATTAAAGCAGCGAAGTTTGAAGCGGATCACACACCGTTGGACAGTGAGTGTGAATGCAAGGTTTGTAAAACCTACACACGGAGTTACTTACGGCATTTGTTTAAAGCTGAAGAAGCTTTAGGTCAGCGATTAGTCAGCTACCATAATCTCTATTTTTTAAAACGCTTAATGCAGTCAATGCGAACCGCGATACAAAATGACGCTTTAGCCGATTTTAAAAAACAATTCAGTGATCGATTTAACACCAAATAAG
>SKFS01000029.1 GCA_007117885.1 Candidatus Izemoplasma sp. | reverse complement strand
TATTTTGTATAATATGAATACGGTCTAAATGTCGCAGTAGTTTAATGGTAAAACATTAGCTTGCCATGCTGAAGTTGCGGGTTCGATTCCCGTCTGCGGCTCCATATTTTAGACTTTTTTTTATACCATTAAATGGGTTGTTTTGTTACAATGAGAGTGAAAAGAAAAAGTTAATGAACGTGTGTTGTTTCGTAAAATCGCATAGCGGCTTTAGCGTTGTGCATTCATCATTACCTAGATTGATAGGTTTAACTACGCTAAAGGTATAAAGCACACATCGCCATCGATGTTTTCAATATACACTGAGAAAACGATGTGTTTTCTCATTTTTTAAAAAACGATCAAGCGGAGGGCCTAATGAACGATTGGAAAAAGAACACCATTATTTATCAGATTTACCCGAAAAGCTATTTTGACAGTAATCACGATGGCAGCGGTGATTTAGAAGGCATTATTCAAAAGATACCGTATTTAAAAAGTTTGGGTATCACAATGGTTTGGTTATCGCCAATTTATCTCTCACCGATGGCGGATAATGGCTATGATATCTCAGATTATCGCGCCATTCATCCTATGTTTGGTAATCTGGAAATTTTTAAACGACTCGTCAAGACATTACATGAGAATGAGATAAAAATTATGATGGATTTGGTTTTGAACCATAGTTCTGATGAACATCCGTGGTTTAAGGAAAGCTTAAATAAGCCTTCCTCTTCTGAAGAGGATTTTTATATTTGGCGAAAAGGTCAGAAAAACAATCGAAAACCACCAAACAATTGGACAAGCTTCTTTACCGGTAAAGCGTGGACCTATAAACAAGAACGGGATGCCTATTACTTACATTTATTTGGCCATAAGCAACCGGATTTAAACTGGGAAAATGAACGTGTGCGTAAAGAACTCTATAAAATCGTAGAGTTTTGGATAGACATTGGCGTTGACGGTTTTCGTATGGATGTGATTAACTTAATTTCAAAGCGTAAAGGGTTACCAAAGGGTAAGTTTAGCATTGCTTTAACGGGAAAAGAACATTATATGAACGGTCCTAAAGTGCATCAGTACTTGAAAGAGTTTCATCAGCAAGTATTAGCAGAAAAAGCATTGATTACCGTAGGTGAAACGGTGTTTGTCAGCCCTGAAGAAGCCTTGAAATACTGTCATAAAGATGCCGATGAGCTCGATATGGTGTTTCATTTCGATCATATGAATGTGGATTCTTTTAATAATAAGTGGTTTATTAGGCCATTCAAACCCAAGAAACTTAAAAAAGTTCTCTATCGTTGGCAAGAAGAACTCTATCCAGATGGCTGGAATGCACTGTACTTTGAAAACCACGATCAACCGCGAAGTGTTTCACGGTTTGGAAATACAAAGGACTACTATGAACGTAGTGCGAAAATGCTTGCGACGGTGCTTTACTTACAAAGGGGTACCCCCTACATCTATCAAGGTCAAGAGATTGGTATGCAAAATGTATCATTTACTGATTTAGCACAATACCGTGATATTGAAACCCTCAATGTCTATGATATAGGTCGCAATAAGCTGCATTTCACCCATCGCCGAATGATGAAGAAAATTCGCTATATGAGTCGTGATAACGCGAGAACGCCAATGCAATGGAATGCTCAAGCCAATGCGGGCTTCAGTTCAACCGAACCATGGATTGAAGTCAATCCCAACTACCCCAATATTAATGTCGAGATTCAAGAGAGTGATCCCCATAGTATTTTAAACTATTATCGTCAATTAATCGCATTAAGAAAGCAATACAATGTGATTATTGAAGGTGACTTTAAGCCGTATTATGTTAATCACAAAGCGCTTTATTTCTACACGCGCTCGGATGAACAGTGCACCGTCATAGTCATCGCTAATCACGGTGAAAAAGAACTTGCATTTGATGTGCCAAATGAGTTTTCTACCGAGCATACCACCCCAATTCTCAGCAATATGGAAAAAAAACCGTTGCAGCGAACCATGAAACTCGCGCCGTATGAAGCGCAAGTTTACACGATAGGCAAAGTGTGACACGATGAGCCGGTTTAATTATGCACAAGGTTTCTTATACTATCAAACAACAAAACCGATAAATCCAAAAGCACCTTGGATCGTACTACTCAATGGTGTCATGAGTACAACCTCGAGCTGGCAAGCCTATCGCGATGTTTTTGCAGGCCAAGGTTTTAATGTTCTTACGCATAATTATCGCAATCAGCCGTTATCGTCACCCACACAAACAATCACCTTTGAAGAACATAGCGCTGATCTTTATGCACTTCTTAAGCATCTTGACATTAAATCTTATCACTTAGTTGGCGTTTCTTATGGTGGAATTGTCGCCTTAACCCATACGCTTAATCATCCTTCCTCAGTTAAGACACTCAATCTCATCGCAACCACCCCAATGATGACGGAGCACTTAGCAAAAATCATCGATACATGGTCAGCGTTGAGCCACTATGATGGGGAAACATTTTACCAAGGTATTCAGCCGTTTGTCTATCATCCTACTTACTTAAATAATGATTCGAAGCAACATCAAGAGAATCAAAAAGCGTTTATGAAGCTTGATGAAAGTTATTATCAAGGTCAAAGGGTTTTATACAAAAACTTACTCGAACTCAACGATTTTAGTTCACAGCTTGAACGTTTGAAGCAACCAACAGTATTGATATCAGGCGTTGATGATATCGTTACACCGATGACTTTAATGCAAAGAATACAGGATAAAATCATCGGCAGTGAATTGCTTTTAGTACCGAATACTGCGCACGGAATACTGCATGAGAAAACCGCTGAAGTAGTCAGTGTGTTACTGGGTTTTATTCTTAAAGAAGAGAGGAAAAACTATGAAAGAAGTTGATGTGATTAAGCAAACAGCCACCCCTTTAACAAAAGAGGATTTAACGGTGGCTTTTAAACAAATGGGCATTACCACGGACGATGTGATATTAGTCCATAGTTCGCTATCACGGTTAGGTTTTGTCATCGGTGGCGCTCAAACAGTCGTTGAAAGCTTATGTGAAACCGTTTCTTCAGGAACATTGGTTATGCCTACGCATTCAGGCGATTTATCGGATCCTAAATATTGGGAAAACCCACCTGTCCCCAAAGAGTGGTTTGAAAGCCTGTATGAAGCGATGCCCGCATTCTCAAAAGCGTTAACCCCAACACGAGGAATGGGAAAAATAGTCGACACCTTTCTTAGAAAATCTGGCAGTTATCGCTCTAACCACCCTCAAGTTAGTTTCACTGCCTACGGGAAAGAGGCAAAGTTAATTACTGAAAATCATCACCTTACCCCAAGTCTTGGCATCAACTCACCGTTAGGTAAACTCTACACCCTACCAAGTAAAATCGTATTATTAGGGGTTTCATTTGAATCGTGCACAGCATTTCACCTCAGTGAAGTTCTAACTAAAACGGTCGCTATGAAGGAAACCGGTGCCCCAATCATGAAAGACGGGATACGCCAATGGGTGACATTTGAAGACTATGACTATGATTCAGAGCACTTTTTACAGTATGGCGAAGTTTTATTGAAAGAAGGCATGGCAAAGCGATATCCACTAGGCATAGGCGAGGTTACCATCTTACCATTTAAAGCCTCAGTTGATCGCGTAAGTGAGTTAATGCTGAAGCGGCAATCAAACTAAGATAATTTGACTTCTATGCTGAAATTAAGTATCCTAAATATAATAAACGGAGGCGATAAATATGGAATTATTGAAGCAGTTTTTAGCGGAACTTCTTGACGTTCAACTCGGGTTAAGTAACTTACTTGTGACGTTTATCACGACACTTGTTGTGATTGCTGTATGGCTTATCGTAGGTTTTGTAGCAGTTAAACTCGTGAAGAAGTTCGTCAGTACATACTTTGTACGCATAAAAGGTGAAAGAAGAGGAAAAACACTAAGTGACTTAGCAAGTAGTGGCTTAAAGGTTTTAATTTGGTTCATCGTTGTTTTAGCGATCTTTGATGAACTCGGTTTTGAAATAACACCTATTTTAGCTAGCGCTGGTATTTTGGGACTCGCGATTGGCTTTGGGGCACAGAGTTTAGTCAAAGATGTGGTTTCTGGGTTCTTCATTATTATTGACAATGCATACAATATAGGTGAAACCATTGAAGTGAGTGGCTTTAGAGGTAAAGTTGCTTACATGAATCTACGCGTAACCCACATTGAAAACTTTGCGGGGAGCTTGTTTATCATCAATAATGGACAAATTAACGCTTTAATTAATTGGTCACGAAGAAACACTACAGCGATTGTTGATTTTGGTGTCGATTACACCACGAATCTCGCAAAAGTATCTGAGATTATGCCACCATTTATGGAACAATTGAATGAACAATACGAAGAAATTGTCGAGTTACCCTCATTTTTAGGGGTGACAGCATTGGCCGATTCAAGCATTAATATGCGAATCATTGCAAAGACATCCTCAGGGAATCATTTTGCGATTGAGCGGAAAATTAGACAAGATCTTGTAAACTATCTAAATAAACACAAGGTTTCAATACCGTTCCCACAACTTGTGGTACATCACCCAAAAAACACGAACTAATGATGATTAAGCACTTCCACTCAATGAGATGGAAGTGCTTTTTAGAGACTTGAAATATCATTTTCATTGTGCTATAATGAACTATCAAATCAAAGCCGTGGGCACTATGCTTATGGGTGGAGAGTTTGATAAAGCCAAACTTAGAGCAATCTAAGGACGGAAAACTACAGGGTCTCATGCAGACAGCCAGTTGCCTAACTATACAACCATAAGGTGATTATTATGAAACTAGTGCTTTCAGCGGTATCTTTGATTTTTTTATTTTTATTAAATACAACACTCGGCTTCTCTTTTTGGCAAGTTCAAGCAGATTTAGAGCTGAGTTCAATGTTTTCAACGCGTTCGAATGCGGCAATGATTGTGCAACCTGTTGCGACAGAGAATAATGCCAGACTCGTGCCCTATGGAGCACTAAAAGGTCAAAACGATGTCGATGAGATTGTTTATGTTTATACGATTGATCTAAACGACGATGAGCTAGTTGATATTACAAAGCTTTATTTAGAGGTTAAAAACTGTCAGGAAAAACTCAGGGCGGATGACTATTTTACCACCCTTATCGATGTCGACTACCATGAGCTTAATGATGGCAGCCGCCAGGCATGGATTACCGTAACGATTCGTTTAGAACCTGTGTGCATCACTCTCTTGCAGTCGTTAACAGGGGTAAACGTCACCCTTTTCATCGACTATGTTTGTTGCTAAAATTAAGTGTATCCTATGGCGGATGCACTTTTTATTTTGCGTGAAAAAGTTGTTCTTTTGTGGTTTAATAAAAGTATAACTGTGAGAGAGTGATTATCATGAAACCAATACCAATGATTAAATCAGTTATACGGCATGGGTTATTTCTGGTTTTTTTATATTTTATTGTCACATTACTATTTGATTCGTTGTTGGTTTTTGGCCGTTATCAATACTATGCCATTCCAACTCCAAGCATGGAACCAACCATTCGTGTTGGTGATTTAGTCATTGCAGATCATACTGTGGACGTCGATGAGTTATCCATCGGTGATATTTTCTTGTTTGAAACGGAAATCCAAAATCAACGCGTTACGGTCATTCATTACATATATGCGATTGAAAATATTGCGGGTGAGCGAATCTTTACGAGTATTGCTGAGAACACGGGTCAACCCGACAATTATGTAATTCGTGACGAGGATATTATTGGTGTTTATGTTTTTCGTGTTCCTTACTTGGGAACGCTTATTCGTTTTATCGCCCATCCTATCGGGAAAATCGTTGTGATTGTTGATATCATTATTTTGTATCTACTTTATCGACTGTTTTTTAAGTCAAAACCAAAAGGTGAGGTCGAATGAAGAAAATCCTTGTGATTGGCGGTACAACCATTGACCTCTTTGCTGTGAGTGAGGCACCGATTACGATGAAGGACTCTAACCCTGGTGACGTTTTTGAGTCTTTTGGCGGTGTTGGGAGAAATATCGCAGAAAACTTAGGGCGATTAGCGTTAACCCCAACACTTATTACAGCCATCGCTTCTCAAGATGAAGACACCTTTAAATCGCACTTAAGTTTAGCAGGGGTAGGCGTAGAAATCATTGCTAGTGCAACGACATCGCGTTATATTGCTGTGTTAGAGGCTGATTATGATATGCATGTGGCCATCTCAGCAATGAAAGCGATTGAAGGGGTTAGGTTTACGGATTTTTCACGGTATTTAACGATGATTACCGATGCGGACATCTTAGTATTAGATACAAACTTACCGATAACTGTTTTAGAACAGCTTATTCCCATTACTAAAGCGAAGATATATGTCGATGCCATTTCAACGGCGAAACTACTAAGGGTTCGTAACTTATTAGCGAATTTTGATGTCTTAAAGCTAAACGAAGTTGAAGCACGCGCTATCTTAGCGCATAAAGGAAGAATTGAAGATGTTTGCAACGCACTTAAAAGTTTAGGACCTAAGGAAGTCTACTTGACCCTTGGTAAGCGCGGCGCGTTTCGAGTCACAAAAGACACTGTTCAGTATAGACCGGCATTTAAGGTTGAGCAAGGCTATTCAACCGGTGCTGGAGATGCTTTTTTAGCGGGGGTTATTTATGCTGATTACCATGGCCATGACCCCTTGCTTTATGGGACATTAAACGCCCGTTATTGCTTAGAAACTTTTCACGCTGTGAACCCGACATTGTCAGCGAGTAAACTAGAAAGCTTAAAGGAGAGAAACCAATGAAAGAGTATTTGAAAATACATCCAGATGTTGCCAAGGCATTACAAGAAAAACGTCCTGTCGTGGCATTAGAGTCAACGATTATTGCACATGGAATGCCTTATCCAGAAAATCTTGATATGGTGAATCGTGTTGAAGCGATTATTCAAGACGAGGGTGCTGTCCCAGCGACGATTGCGATTATTGATGGTTTTATTCACGTAGGTCTCTCAAAGGATTCGCTTGAAATGCTTGCTAAAAGTGATCAAATAATGAAAATATCAAAACGTGATATTGCCTATGCAACGAGCCAAAAGAAACACGGTGCAACCACAGTATCAGCAACAATGCTTATTGCAGAAATGGTCGGCATTAAAGTTTTTGCTACAGGTGGGATTGGTGGAGTTCATCGCTATGCGGAGCAAACCTTTGATATTTCTCGTGATTTAGAAGAGCTTGCTTCGTGCGATGTTGCAGTTGTTTCAGCCGGCGCAAAAGCAATTCTTGATTTGCCGAAAACGTTGGAGTATTTAGAGACAAAGGGTGTCGAAGTCATCGGTTATCAGACAGACCGGTTGCCCGCGTTTTACACACGAGACAGTCATTATCCGGTCGATTATCGACTCGATGAACCGCTTGCTATTGCGCGTTTGATGGACGCCAAGTGGTCACTTGGGTTAAAGGGTGGTTTGGTGATTGCAAATCCGATTCCCGAACCCTATAGCATACAATCAAGTTGGATTAACGAGAAAATAGAAAGTGCCTTGCAAGAAGCAAATGCGCTGCAAATTAAAGGGAAAGAAACCACGCCGTTTTTACTTTCTAAGGTTAAGGAACTCACCAAGGGGGAGTCGCTGAAGTCTAATTTAGAACTCGTTTATAACAATGCACGACTGGCGGCACAAATAGCGTCATCGTATGCGACCATCACCCAATCTAAAGGATAAATTATGCAGTGTATTATTTAGCTTTTTTTCACAAAAGAGTATAATTAGTATATAGAACTACGATAGGTTATTCTATTAAATAAGCAAGGAGGAAACACCATGCCACAAAATTTAGATTTTGGTTTATACTTTAATCTCTTTTTCATAGTAATCTTTGGTTTAGGCATTCTTTTTGGCTACCTTAAAGGGCTAAAAAAATCATTGTATAGTTTTCTTGTAAAACTCTTGTTTGTTGCCTTCTTTTTCTTGACACTCGATCAAGTTGTCAACCGATTGTGGACAATGGATATCGGTTACGTTAGTTTACTTGTTAGTGCCATTGTTCCTGGTGCGACAGGGGTTACGAACTTATCCGATGCATTACCAGTGATTTTAGAATCCCTTCTCGGCGAAGAGTTTTCCACGACGCTTTCGAATCAGGAGTTTCTTGATTTTGTCGGTGGCCTCGCGATTTTTGTGTTAAAAATCGTGTATATGATTGTTTACTTCTCAGTTATTCAACTAATTTATCGCTTTGTTACCTTTATTATTCGCTTGATTATTCTTAAAAAAGAGAAGAAGAACTCCTCTTCAAGAGCACTCGGTGCCTTATTTGGTGGATTGTCAGCGTTAGTCACGATTTATGTGACGATTATACTATTAGGGGGATTAATGAGTATCTCTGAAAGTTTAGTCGCGATTTCCATGTCGCGTAACGATAATGACTATATCCAAGCCAATGAAAGCGATGTGCTCGATGAGCATTTTGGGATGATCGATGCTTTAAGTGAAACATCGAGTGATTTTGATGATTTAGAAGAAAGCATTGCTTTAATGAATGATATTGTTGAAGGATACAATGTGAACCTGTTTGTGAATCTATTCAGTGTTTTGAAAGTTGAGGATCAACGGGGTAATGAGATGATTCTCAACCTTTACCTGTTCGACAGTGTGTTTTCGTTTACATACCGTGAGACGCAGATTTCCTTTCGCAAGGAACTAGTCATTATCACGGATATGGCAAATCTAATACTCAGCTCAGGATTCATTGAGTCACAAAATATTAGTGATTTAACCGGTGATGATATTCGCGAAGCGTTTGATAAGCTTGCTGAATCAGATCTTTTTGCGGTGATTATTCCTTTAGCAGTCGAGCTCGGTGCCGATTATTTAGATACCGATATTAAGGTTCCCAGAGAAGAACTCTATGCGATTGATTGGTCTGCTGAGTTTACGCAAATGGGATTAGTTGCTAGTACGCTTTTTGATATTATTCACGCTGCCGGATACTTTAATGATGATTTCGAACTCGAGACCGCAACGTTTGATGGTGATAAGTTTGAGCTTCTATTTAATGCATTGGCCGATTCAGATTTAATTACACTCACTGCATACGTAGCTTTAGAGCCTTTACTGCGAGAAATTAGTGAAGACGCTGCGCTTATCATTACAGTGCCTGCGGATTTAATTGATGAAGAGAATTGGCGTGAAGCTTGGGCTAATGAGTTTAGAGGTGTTGGCGCCATTGTAAAATCGATAATGGATACGAATATTACAGTGGGTGACTTAACTTCAGGTGAGCCGATGACACTCATTACAGCATTAAGTCAGTTTGACTTTACAACCTTGCTTGAGTCACAAATTATCACCTATGGTTTGATTAATATTCTCGATGGCAGTGCAGGCATTGAAGGCTTCGATATGCTTGTTATTGAAGATGGTGTGGAGTGGTTAGACTACTATGATGAAGTGAGTGGGGAACTTATCCCTGGTGAGCTGAGAAACATACTCGTCTCATTTAATCACCTTGCCGATTTAGCGACGACCATCGATTTTGAGAATCTTGATATTGAAGCCATCTTGCAAATAACTATCGAAGATATTGATGTTATATTAGAATCAAAACTACTAACACAAACGTTTGGTGCAATGATTATTGATTTGATGGATGACCAAGATGTTTTAGTTGTTCCTCGCCTAGTGATTGAAGAAATCACTGTGAACAACGCCCCAAAAGAGATTGTAACTAAAGAAGAAATCCGGGCCATGTTTGTCGCGGTCTTTGCCCTAGAGATTTCAACGCTTGAAAATCTCGAGTTTGAACCTTCGATTTTAAAACGATTAGCGGCAGACGATGACCCATTGACGATTGATTCTGCAAAACGTGATGAGCTTTTTGGTTCGCACATTATTCATGCGACCATTTCAAACTTCTTATTCAATATTATGGATGGTCAAGAAGGGGTTTTAAGTGTTCCTTACTTTGATGAACTCGGGAATCCAATTCGCCATTTTAAAAATGCCCAAGGTCAAGTGGTTAGTGAAATGCCAATAGGGCACGAAACTGAGTACATTGCAATTGCTGAGTTTACTGCGATTTTAGAAGCTATTTTGGCCCTTGACTTTGATAATTTTGATGATTTGGCATCACTTGATATGACACGCATTCTCAGTAGCATTGAACGCCTCTTAGATTCAGCGATACTGCATTCAACGGTTTCGAGCATATTAATTGAAGCGACCGATGGGAATGATATTATCGTGATTCCTTATTATGATTATAGTGGCATTGTTGAAATTCGTAAGACCGTTGGAACGGGCGCTCAAGAAACTGTGTATATTATCCGTGATGAGTTGCAAAGCATTTTTAATGCTCTTGAGATTTTAGATATTACCCTCGATGACTTTGAAGGTGATTATGGTTTCAATCTCTCTCGTTTACAAGAAGAAGATGATACAATTTCGCCCGTACTAGACTCAGCTATCATCCACGCGACTATCTCGAAAATGCTTTTGAACTTCCGTGATGATGATAC
>SKFS01000093.1 GCA_007117885.1 Candidatus Izemoplasma sp. | reverse complement strand
TTCCCGGTTAATTTCTTTATTTCTAAACTTAAGTCTGTGATTTCTGACATAATGGTTGTCACATTTCTATATGCGTCGCGATACGGTTCTAAAACCACACGGATACTAACTGTGTTCTCACCTGCTTCAAAATAAAACTTATACGGTGTACCATCATCGTTTAACATGTAGTTTTGATAATCATTAATATAATGAAAAGGCACCATACGCATCGCATCAAAAGGAATCTCACCATTGACTCTTATTTCCCTAAATACTGGCATTTGCTGTAAATAGTTTTGTCTTACTTTAAAGCCAAGATGGTAAAACCCAGCATTTTCTACAGAAATAGTATATGTAATGGTATCATTGCCTTTTCTAAAGCTATAACCATCAATGGCATTGAGTCTTAAATAGCGTGTATCATAACTTGTCGCAGAAGGATCGCGCTCACTGCGTAAGCGCGTTGATGGATTGGTTTTCGAAGTAAAAGATTCTGCGCCAATCACAATCATTTGATCACTTTGTAATTGTGCAGTAGGATGGTTGCTTAAATAGTTCTCATAGGTAGGTACTTGCTGTGGATTGGTTAAGAATAAATCACTCACAACAAAAGCCCCTCGAACGTGAATGAGTTCGATGGTATTTTTACCAGCCTCAAGTTTAAACAACAATGGATCGGCATTTAAACCCGTTGAATCATATAGATATGTTTTAATCAATTGATTGTTTTTTACAGAATTAGGTAACACTTCATTGCCATATCGATCAAGCGGAAATTCATTCACACTAAACACCCATTCTGTTGGTAAATCAATGCTTACTGAGGCACTGTGTTGATGCACCCCGTTGATTTTAACAGCCATACGATTCCCTAAAATACTACTACCAACATCCATTTGATTCAATATGATTTGATAGGTACCTGCTTCTTTGACATCCACTTCAATCATGAGAGATTGTGATGGTTCAAATAAAAAGACATCTTGATTTAATCCATACAAATCTCCAGAGACAAACGATTCTGTAATCATATGAACTGGTTTATGAAATTCTTCTTTGCCCTGGGTTATTTGCCATGTTCTTAGCACATTTTCATATAAATCTTGATCCCTTGATATCGATTCGACACGTGCGTAATCTACATTAATCTCTGTACGCATGACATTCCCTAAAAGAAACCATACCAAAAATCCGGTCATGAAGATTCCCAACCAAAACAATTTTGATTTACGTAGATAGTTTAAGTACTTCATCTTATCACCTCGAAAAGCAATAAAGCTTGATGTTTTTTTGACATCAAGCTTTAATCACCTAATTTAAATATTCGCTTAATGCTTCACTAATGAGTTCATTTAACTTAGTTTCCCATTCTCTGGCAAAAACTTCTGGCGTAATGAGTCCTTCAGCAATGCGCGTCCAGTAATCGTTATCATCACTTTCAACCCACTCCCAAAATGCTTTATACCCTGGTAACCATTTATCTACATCCGGTTTTGAAAACTCAAAGAGTTCGACACTCTCACGTACTCCCTCTACATAGTCTACATAGTTACTTGCGCGTTCCCATATTTCAGGATAATCCGCGACAGGAAAACGATCTAAATAGAGAATATTTCTTTCTTCCATTATGTCAAGACGTACTTCCCAACCTTGACGGCCGAATGTCATCCATTTTGCAAGCAAATATGCTTCTTCTGGATGCTCTGTTTGGCTCGAAACAACTGCATAGTCTAAAATTGTTGGAGGGAATTGTCCAGCTGCACCGCCTGGATAAGGCCAGAATCCAACTTCGAACCCTGATTCTTCAAACATTGTATCAACCATCCATAAGTTCCAAGAACCATCAATACTCATTGCTGTGTAACCTGCTAACCATGGCCATACATCGCCGATGACAGCCATTTCAGCTTCAGTATGCTGTGCCACAACACCTTGTGCCCATAAATCAAGTTTCGCTTGATATGCATTAATCCACATAGGAGTATTGAAATGGAAACGTTCACCATCAAACGTTTGATAACCAACATCCACATGATCTTGTGTAGGCCAAATCGCTTCAAAGTCCAAATCGCCAAACCATGGATCAATCCCATAAACGAAGTCGTTTTGTCCAGCTTGTCTAATTTGTGTTGCTGTTTGTACAAACTGATCGTAGTTCCAGTCTTTTGGTGGAATCGGTACATTATAAAAATCAAACAAGCTTAGATTAATATAAATCCCTTTAATAAACTGGAATGATGGTACCGCAAATCGTCTACCGTTATAAACGGCTGTTTCAGCAATATTCGGATAGACAAATGCAGTATCAGGATCATTATCCCAGTATTCTGTAATATCTAAAATCATGCCATTTGATAATCCGGTTGGTACGTTATCAATCGCAAACACATCTGGTAAAACATTGGCAGCTTGTGCATTAATCAAGTTCGCAGTAAACTCACCACCGGCACCAGTAATGTCACGGCGAAGTTCAACAGTAATATGTGGATATTCAACCATAAAAGCATCAATGAGTGCTTGATTAACTTCTTGATTGCCCCAATCAGCATACGATAACGTAATGTTTCTAACACGTCCACTATCGTCATCATTGTTCCCACATGCGGCCATAGTAAAGACAATCAGCATGACTGTGATTAACATTAGTATTTTTTTCATAGCTATTCCTTTCTATAACTTAGTTATCGTTTAGCGCTTTTTAACGAAAAAGCGCTAAACGTAATTACTTATATCATAACTTAGATCACTTCAAAAATGGATAGTTATTTACCAATACTGAACGCACCATTCACTAATAACTCAGCATC
>SKFS01000140.1 GCA_007117885.1 Candidatus Izemoplasma sp. | reverse complement strand
CTTCTTCAATCGTTGCGCCCATGCTTTCAGCAATCGTGGTTTTTCGTTTGGGTAGAAGACCTTGGAATGTAAAAAAGAGGAGTTTTCGTGGTTTAATTGGCCGAAACAGCATTTTTACTGCGATGGTGTTGGTAATGTAGCCAATTAAGCCACCAATCACAATCATGAGTATTAAGCGTTCCATAAATAACATCACCTCACCGATACTTATACACTTTTTTCACGCTTTTTACAAGTCTTTTGACGTGCAATGAAGAAGAATCTACGCTATACTGTGGGTGAGGTGATCGAGTATGGAGAAATATTTAGATAAAGAACCGAAGATTGCACCCACCGCAAAAGTTTTTACGGGCGCAAGAGTGGTTGGGGATGTGACCTTAAAGGATTATGTAGGCGTATGGTATAACGCGGTATTACGGGGTGACATGAGTGAGATTATTGTTGGGGAAAACACCAATATTCAAGATGGTGTCATTGTCCACACCAACACCGACTTACCCACCCATATCGGAAAAAATGTGACCATCGGACACAACGCGATTGTTCATGCCGTTACTATTGAAGACGGTGCCTTAATCGGCATGGGAAGTATTCTTCTTGACGGTGCGGTGATCGGAAAGAATGCTTTGGTGGGGGCAGGCTGTTTGGTGCCACCTGGAAAACGGGTCCCCGAGCGTACATTGGTCGTCGGTAATCCCATGAAAATCATTAAGACCCTCAGCGATGAAGAAATCGCGAGTGTCCATAAAAATAAAGACTATTACGTTCGTTTACTCGCCAAATATCACACCCTCTAGGTGTGATTTTTTTCTTCAGGATGAGACGATTGTGTGGATTAGAATAGGGATTACGCGTAAGTTATGGCTTGTTTGTAACAAAGCGACACCCCATTATGGCGCAAAAACCTTGAAAGAAAATGGCCTGAATCTTGAGTGGATGGATGAAACTTTAGCACGACCATTTGTCGACACAGTGATGACGAGTGAAGGGTTTCTTTACAGTCACCGTTTTACCCTCAATAAGCCCCTGTTTAAATGCGGTCTTTTTTTTGAAAATCCACTTTAAAAGCAGCAATTTAGTGTATAATCAAGATATAGATAAATCTATGAAAAGGAGGATAAACACATTTATGGCGATACAACTTATGGGACGCTCAATCACCGGTCAAAAAGGCAAAGCTTTCACTGCATTTATGATTATCGTTTTTATCTTTGTGAGTATTGTAGTAGCTGGTCTTTTATTTGGCTATGAAGAGATTGAAGTGAACCGTTATGAAGCGACCATCATTCTTACAGAATCTGGCGATATGATCATCTCAGAACGCATGGAGATGAACTATCGTGGCGATGAATATCGCGTACGGTTTTGGGATGTCGATTACCGTAAGTTTCCTGCCGATTATAATTTCCCTTACAGTGAAAACAATACGGCAATTTTCGATGAAACCTCAGCCTCGATTCAAGTGTGGCGCAATGGTGCACCCGTGGGCAGTGAGGTACGCACAGGCTACTCGTTTTTAGGTGATCGAGATGAACTAGGGATTCCCGTGCGCTGTGAGCCGGTGAGGACGCAGTGCGAATCGTTTTTTGTGGATACAGGACGCAGTGGTAACTTACGCGGTCACTGGGATTTTCAGTATAATTACACCATTTTAGGTGCGGTGTCACAATACGCCGACATCGCAGAGTTAAACTGGGTGTTATTTGAGTACATGGAAGGGACAATTAAGGAAGGTGAAGTGACCATTCGACTTCCCCAAAATACTTTTACTAAAGAGGATTTGTATATTTTTGGGCATGGTATTTCTGATGGAAACTTAGAAATCGTTTCGAATACTGAGCTTAAAATTACCTTTAGCAATGCCCGTCCTAGCGAGTGGTTAGAACTGCGTGTTTTAATGCCTACAGCTATATTTGAAGACCATATCGATCCCCGCAATGTCTTTATCGATGAGGGCATTAATAAAGACCTTATTATCGCGTACCAACAAAACCTTTCCGCGAATACCAATCGGGCCATTACGTTAGCACAAGTCTTCTTAGGTTTGTCTGTAGTTACAGCGCTTGCCTTAGGCTATTTTGCCAAAACGGTTAAGAAGAAATATTTCATGCCTTTTGAAACCACTTTCCAAGGGGATTACTTGCGCGATCTCCCGAGTGAAGAAACCCCGGCAGAGATGAGCTATCTTTACTACTTCGGCGCGGTTCAAAATGAAGATGTTACCGCGACATTACTCGATTTAGTCCGGCGTAAATACATTTCAATGAACCACGAAGGGCAATCGCTCACCTCAAAAGACGCGAGTTTCTTACTGACGTTGAACAAAAATCAATCACACGACGACTTACTCGACCACGAAAAACATTTAATCGATTGGTTTTTTAACACGGTAGGAAACGGTGAACAAGTGATGTCTAAAGCGATAGAAGACTACCCTAAAAGTTCACTTTTACAAGCTGAGAAGTTCCAACGGGATGGCGAAACGTTTAAGGCACGGATAAAGGCGCATTGTCGTGACCAAAAACTCACCGATCCAACGATTATTAAAAATAAAGCAAAAGCGATGAAAATCATCGCCCTACCTATTATCGTTGCTGCTTTAATCTTTATTATTAGTGCCCTTTTTGAAGCGAGCACGTCGATTCCCATCAGTAATCCTTTTAGTTTTGTGGTACTGGGTGTGGCAACGGCTGCATACATTATCTTCGTCAATGTCCAACGCCGTAGAACTCAAGAAAGCCAAGAGCGCTTTGTGAAATGGCAAGCGTTTAAAAACTTCCTCACCGATTTCG
>SKFS01000044.1 GCA_007117885.1 Candidatus Izemoplasma sp. | reverse complement strand
TAGTCGATATAAAACCCCGTAGTGATTGGACTTCTGAAGAAATGGACGAGGCACTTGAGCTGATTTTCTCATGGTATCAAGAATATTTTGAGAGCATCGATGAGACGATGTTAAGTGATACTAATGTCAGACAATGGCTAGAAACGTTAAAGCAGCACTTTCAATTACCTGAATTGTTTGAGCTCATTAATCCTTACTTGAAAAATATTAATTTTGACTCTATTCCTAAAGTCGATTTACACGGAGACTTATCCTATAGTAATCTGTTGTTTGATGGTAAAAGGTTTTTTCTAACGGACTTTGAGTCTTCGGGGACCTATCATTTCTTTCACGATGCTTTGAGTAACTTTCATCAACTATATTTGAATGTTGGTGAAGGGAAATGGCTTAAAGCCTACTTTGAAGGTTTGTATGACGAGCCACTCAGAGTTCTTTTCAGTCAGTGTGGCCAAACGTTTGATCCTGACATGAGACTACAGTACATATTACTAGACTACTTGGAGTTATTAGAGAAAGTGGTTACCCAACCTCTAACAAAAGCCATTAAACAAAGAGCACTCAAGGAAACAAGGAAACTTATCAAGTTTTATCATAACAATCAAAGTCGTCAAGAGAAAAAGTATCGGGATGATGTAGTTTATCGCTACTCCCAACTATCTTAATTGTTGATGTTTAATAAATGGCGTGCTACACAATGCATAATAATTAATTTTTATCAAAGGATGTTTTTTAACCAAGACATCCTTTTTTTATTAAACATTAATATGTTCTCAGGCTCTATTTAGAGAAGCCTATACGCTTTAAATCTCGCTGGAATGTAGTAGGATAGGTATAGAAAGAGGTGAAATTATGAACAATAAAGTTGTCATTGTCGGGACAGGCTTCGTTGGCATGTCTTACGCGTATGCGCTCGTCAACCAAGGCACCGTGGAAGAGATTGTCCTGATTGATATAAATCATGAAAAAGCTGTTGGAGAAGCGATGGATCTCAATCATGGGCTCGCGTTTGGCCCAAGAAAGATGACCATTCGTGCTGGTAATTATAACGACTGTGAAGATGCGCCCTTAGTGGTCATCACCGCAGGCGCCGCACAAAAGCCTGGTGAAACACGGCTGGATTTACTCAGTCGTAATGCGAACATTTTAGAAAGTGTCACAAAAAGTGTGATGGCTTCAGGTTTTGATGGGATTTTACTTGTCGCGTCGAATCCTGTCGATGTCATGACACAAGTGGTGTATGAAGCCTCAGGGCTCCCTCACCAAAAAGTGATTGGTTCAGGCACCAGTTTAGATACCGCGAGATTGCGCTATGAAATTGCTAACCAAATTAACATCGATGTGAGAAATGTTCATGCTTATATACTAGGTGAACATGGCGACAGTGAGTTTGTTTGTTGGTCGAATGCGAATGTGGGCGCAAAACCCCTTAAAGATGTCATTGAAACCATGGATGAAATTGAGTTTTCGGATTTAAAGAAGATTGCGGTAAGAGTGAGAGACGCGGCTGCCCATATTATTAAGCGTAAACACGCCACCTATTATGGAATAGGCATGGCGCTCGTTAGAATTACCGCAGCCATTTTTAATAACGAAAACCGAATTCTACCTTTATCGGTCTTGAACCAAGGTGAATATGCTTGTGAGAAGGTCTATATTGGTTTGCCTGCGGTCATCAATAAAGAAGGCATCCACCACATTGTAAAACTAACCTTAAACGAAGAGGAAACGATCTCGTTAAAACGTTCAGCAAAGATTTTAAAACAAGCACATCAAGAAATTGTGGGCGTCTCGAAAGAAAGTTGAACAGTATAACAACCCGTCTAAATAGTCTGTTATTGAAATTATCATATGTTTAATGTATAATAATCTTCCATGATTCATGGGAGATTTTTAATTCAGAGCAATTTTATTGAGTTAAGTTTGTAATTGCCATTTCTATAAAGGGCAAAACTACTTTAGTTATTGATGAACTAACGCTATGAACTAATATCATTTTTGAAAAATAAATAGATTTAATTGAGATGGAAGAGGAAACGATCGTGTCCAAACAAGTTATTGAACTTCTTGGTGTTTCTGGGGTAGGAAAGACATATTATAGTAAGCTTCTAGCTAATCATAAAAACTATGATAGAGTGAAGCTGTTTAATGATGGGAAAATAAAATTGTTAAAATTTATCTTACCAGCATTTATGATGTCTTTTAAGTTAAAACCGAAGAAAAATCATTTCAAAAAAACTTTCTGCAGGGCATTGCATCTTCTTCGTTACCGAACATATGTGAGTAAAAACGAGCATAACCTTGTTTTAGATCAAGGCGTTCTATACAAGGTTTACAAACTTCATCGTACTTGTCAAACATCTTATGAAAGAATTAACAAGATCGTCTTTGAGGAGTACAAGATTCCGCTACCTGATGCTGCTGTCCATGTGTATGCTGAAAGATCATTGATATATGACAGAAGAATCAAAAGAGGAAAGCCGATGGATGAGAATTTAAAGAAGGCTAATAGAAATGAATTCACTAAGCTAAGTGATATAAAAGCGAGGATACTAAAAGAATACGCCATCCCTACGAAACACTACCTGAGTAAACAAAAAGATGCCAAAGCATTTATAGATTTCATGGATCATCATCTAACTAAAAGGACAAAATAACTGTTTTTTGTCCTTTTTGATTGCTTGTTTTAGTGAATAGAATAACCAATTTTATCCATTCATTCACCCCACTTGACAACACGCTTTTAGCACTCTATAATAATGATTGCTAATAACGAAGAAAAGGGGAAGATTATGGCTAAAACAAGACAATTTAAAACCCAATCAAAACAGTTACTTGATCTCAT
>SKFS01000090.1 GCA_007117885.1 Candidatus Izemoplasma sp. | reverse complement strand
CTCGCGCCGCTCTCACGACCTACACCCTTAGCAGGGGCGCCTCTTCAGCCAACTTGAGTACTACTCCGTATCGTAAGCCATTATATGATATCGTATTTATGGCTTACTGTCAACAAACATAATGATGTTTTTTTTATAGCTTTTCTTTAACCATCGTCAGCTGTAAACGGCTGCGTTTTAAATCGATGTCTTTAACCCAGACTTTGACGATATCACCGACACTGACTACATCTAAGGGGTGTTTAACAAAACCTTTTGACAACTGGGAGATATGCACTAATCCATCGTCTTTAACACCACAGTCGACAAAGACACCAAAGTCGACAACATTACGTACTGTTCCTTGAAGCTCCATGCCGACCTTTAAGTCTTCAAGCTTTAAGATGTCGCTTTTTAATATCGGCGCTTCAATATCATCCCGAGGATCCCGTAAAGGGGCAATTAAGGCAGTAAAAATATCTTGAACCGTTGGGATTCCTGCATTGAGAGTGTTGGCGACTTCTTCTACCGATAACTGCGATAATTTGAGTTTTAATAGGTCTGTGCCTATGGCTGATGCATCGGTGTTAGCCAACGCTAAAATACTTTCAGTGAGGGAATAACTTTCGGGGTGAATCGACGTTTTATCAAGCGGATTTTCTCCTTCTAGTATCCGTAAAAAACCGATGGCTTGTTCATAGCTTTTAGCACCTAATTTAGGCACTTTTAGCAATGTTTTACGGTTGGTGTAGGCCCCACTTTCTTCACGATAATTGACAATATTCTGGGCAACACTCTTTGATAATCCGGCGACATAACTTAATAAGGATGGGCTAGCAGTGTTCACATTGACACCCACTTGATTGACGACTGTCTCGACAACGAAATCCAATGACTCTGTCAACTTTGATTGTGTGACATCGTGTTGGTATTGTCCGACACCGATGGATTGGGGATCGATTTTCACTAGTTCACTCAAAGGATCTTGAAGTCGTCTAGCTATTGATACCGCACTTCGTTCTTCAACTTGCAGGTGCGGAAACTCCTTTTTAGCGAGGTCACTCGCACTATAAACCGACGCGCCCGCCTCATTAACAATAACATAGAAATAGCTGCCTTTTAAACGCTTAAATGTCTCAATCACAAAGCTCTCTGTTTCTCTTGAAGCGGTTCCGTTTCCAATCGCAACAATATCGATTTCATACTTCGTTAAAAAATCGATCACCTGTTTATGGGCAGCCTCAATACGGGCTTCCGATATCTGTTCACCCGGATATTTTTGATGTGGATAAATCACGTCAATCGCTAAATGCTTCCCGTACTCATCCACAACCGCAAGCTTACATCCAGTGCGGTAAGCTGGGTCAATCCCTAAAACCCGTTTTCCTTTCATAGGGGGTTGGAGTAAAAGACTTCGCAGGTTTTCGCTAAAGATATGAATCGCTTGAGTCTCCGCTTTTTCACTTAAACTCGCCCGGATTTCGCGTTCGATCGACGGTTTAATCAAGCGTTTATAGCCATCCTCTATTGCCGCTAGTAGAATGTGATGTAACGCTGTTTCTTTCTGAATAAACTGTCTTTCTAAGTAGGCGATAATCCGCGTTTCATCAAGATCGATTTTAACTGTTAAAATCTTCTCTTTTTCCGCACGATTCAACGCCAGTACACGGAAGAGTTTAATTCTTCTTAACGGCTCTTGATAATCGTAGTACATCTCATAAACACCTTTTGCATCGTCAGCATTTTTCTTTAACTTAGCCACAAGTAAACCATTACTTTCAGTGAACGAACGAATCCATTTTCGATAAACTGGATCATCACTCACTTTTTCAGAGATTATGTGCTGTGCACCCTCAATGGCTTCTTCAACGGTTAATACCTCTTCGTTAAGAAATTTCTTTGCTTCCTCAGCTAAACAATCTTCAAGTGGAAACGTTAAAATCAGGTTTGCGAGCGGTTCTAATCCTTTGCGAATCGCTTCGGTTGCTTTGGTCTTTTTCTTCTCTTTAAAAGGCCGATATAAATCTTCAATATCAACCAGTTTTTCCGCTTTTAAAATCGCTTCTTTTAACTCATCGGTAAGAAGTCCTTTTTCATCGATAAGGCGAATGACGTCTTCTTTACGTTCGAAGAGCTGTTTTTGGTAATCATAGGCTTTATGAATTTCGCGGATTTGTTCCTCATCAAGACCGCCTGTAAGCTCTTTACGATAACGCGCAATAAAGGGCACTGTATTTTCCCCTAAAAGTTCTAAGACTGTCTCAATTTGTTTTGTGTTAACCTTTAGTTCTTTCGCTAAATCGCGAATAATCGTGGCGTGTAACATAGTTTCCTCCTTATGAAAAAAGTCCTTATGGACTTATTCAAACTCTCCGTCACGGGCGGATTGAAATAATTCTCTTATCGGTGGGATCCCACTTAACGTATCGACATGCTGACCGTCTCGTACAACAATAATCGTGGGAACTGAACTGACTGATAAATTCGGTGCTGGAGACCCCATAACATTATCGATATCTAAGTAATAAAGTTGAATATCATTGGGTTGATCGCGATAAAAAACGAGCACCTCGTTGCGGATTTGTTGGCATGCTGGACAGCCATCACTATAGACGTAAACAAAATACGTCCCCTCTTCTTGCATACTTAAAACACTGGTCCAACTTCGCACAAAATCGTCTTCCGAAATTCGGTTGCGCGCGTTGAAAACAACGATAATTGTTGAAAGGATGGTAATCAATAATACAATAACACCAAACGCTATTTGTGTACTTGTTAATTTCATAGTTAGTCACTCCATTCGCCATTTAATTTTACTGAATAAAACACAATTTTACAAGTGATTTGGTTGGAATTAATTCAAGATAAAAATCCAATAAAAAAGCAAGGTATAACCGAACGCCACAGAAACAATCGTGGCATAACCTGGATATTTTGCATCCAAAGGACGAACAGCACGCCATTTTAAATATACGGCAAAGCCAATCATTGGCAGCAATAACGAAATAAAAACAACGGCTATAATGAGCACAACATGGCTTTTCTTCGTGATGCTTGGTTCACTATCGTTGTTCGTCTCATTGCGTTTGGCAAACTCAAAATCATTAGGGTTAGACATAAAAACTCTCCTTTAAACTCTAGTTATGATTTGTTAAGACATTGTTTATCGCTTGTAATAATAAAAAAACGCAGCTATAATAACGTATCATTCATTAGGGGGTTTACAATGGTTAAAGTTGCTTTTGTATGTGTCCACAACAGTTGTCGTAGTCAAATGGCAGAAGGTTATTTACGCAAACTAGGTCAAGACGTTTTTGAAGTCTATTCTGCAGGAACTGAAGATTATCCTGAAGTCAAACCTAAAGCCGTCGAAGCGATGCGCTTAGATAATGTTGATATTTCTCAACACTATCCAAAGAAACTCGATGTTTTACCTAGTGATCTCGATTACCTCATCACCATGGGTTGTGGTGTAGAATGTCCCTTTGTTCCTACGAAACATCGTGAAGACTGGAATTTAACCGATCCGAGTGGTGGACCACTTGAGGATTTTATCGAGACGCGTGATTTAATCAAAATGCGTGTCGTAGAGCTGATTGAAAGGGTTAAAGAAGAACGTCATTAGACGTTTTTTTTATGTCCGGATAACGATGGCAATCGCGTGTTCGTTTGTATGGGAAATACTAATGTGTAGACCGACAGTTGTAAGGCAATCACAGTCAATCTCAGGCGCCCCATACTGATTGGGTAAAATCGACACTTGATTGAAATTCAGTGGTTCTTGAAAATGTTGATAGGCCTTGACAAATGCTTCTTTCCCTGCAAATCGTCCTGCAATAAATTCAAGCTTTCGTGTCGGATGCTTAAAGGCGTCATAGAGTGCTCTTTCTTGTGGGGATAAAACCCTCTTCACAAAGGCATCACTAATCCGTGGTTCAATTTCTTTAAAAGACACCATATCAATGCCAATGCCTTTAATGTTTGAAATCATGAATAGCCTCCTCTGCAAGCGCGCGAATATTTCTAAAACGATGATTCAATCCTGATTTAGAAACTGGCTTACTGAAGTGTTGAGCACTTTTTTCACTCAGCTCAACCAGCGATGCTTCGGGATAGCGTTTTCGTAGAAAAATCGCTTCATTGACTGACGTCGGTAGTTTGTCCATATCCACTAAGTTTTCCAGGATTGCGATGTCCTTTAATTGTCGATTTGCCGCTTCTAACGTCTTATTTTGATTAGCGAGCTCCATATTCATTACACGGGTAATTGAGTTCACAAAATCCCGTTTAATTCTCTCATCTTCAAACGTGAAAAGCGCGTTTGTTGCATCGACAATTCGCAAGAAATCCGCAATCTTTTCACTTTCTTTAATATACACAATGTAACCTTTTCGTTTTGCAATATACTTTGCTTTTAGGTCATACGTATTTAATAGCTCCGTCAACGCTTTTGCGTAGGATTCAGAGTGGACATTGATTTCTGCATGGTAACTTGAACTATGGGGATGATTAATCGATCCGCTCGCTAAAAATGCCCCGCGAATATACGCTCTTTGATCACACGACTTTACCAGCAATGTTTCATCGATGGTTTGGGCAAACCCTAAGGAATCATGCATCAGCGATAGCTCATTGATAATCCGATGGGCTTTTTCTTTAATGGTAATAATATATTGTTTTTGTTTTTTTAACTTAAGCTGTTCTTTCGACATCACTTCAACTTCGATGCGATACAGTTTTTTCACCGACTGGATTACTTTTCTTGCTAAGGGTAAACTCGTTGTAACAAAGGCAATGTTCACCCCTTTTGAGGTAATCGTAAGTTGGCCATTCACTGCTAAAAGAGCACTGAGTTCTGCTAAACGACAACACTCATCCATCGTTAATGTTAAGAGTTCTTGTTTTGTGTCCGATGTAAATGACATGGGTTACCCCTCCCTCGACTGAATGGTTTTTGCGAAGCCTAAAATCATTCCGAGTGCGACGCCTAGAAGCGATGCAAAAAAGACACGATATTCTGCGGGTAAAACAAACGTTATCGTATGCGCAGGCAACCAAAACAACGGTAACGTTTTCAGCACAACAAACTGAATGAAACTACGATAATCGGTGGTGCGTATAGCTTCACTTACCACATTAGAATGCCCGTCTACTTTCAGTTCGATCGCCCGATCACTAATGCGATGAAATAACATCATTGTTGGGGCGAACGTTGCATTCATAAACAAACTGACAAAAAACGCTGTTGCTAAAGCGGATTCCTGAAAAGGCAATAAGCCGATGGCCTGCACACGTGCCACGCCCTCTTGAAAGATGGCAAAAATAAAGACAATAACCACCCCAATCACGCCCCAAACAAGCGCTTTATAGATCAAGCCTTTAACTAAATAGTTCTTATGAATCAACCGCCAACTAACAAGATCCCCAATTGAAGCAAATAAGAAAAACTTAATAAACCCGCCAACGATTGGGTAATCACTTGTAAAACCAAAAAACGCTTGGTGTGTCACCGGTAAAACTAAAAACACCACTAACCAACCCATAAGCATTAAAAATAACCCGTCTTTTCGATTCATAAAAACACTCCTAAATACGTTATCATCATATCCAAGGCGACCAAGAAAATGATCGCTGCTTTTAACGATTGAGGAATCCACCTTACCCAAACCTCAATATGCGGGTGAAGATAGACCACCGTAAACGCAGCAAGAACCCCAAATAAGGTAGAGGGAACAATGCAGACATAAGGCGAGGTACAAAGCGAAAATGCCAATCGATAATCCCACAGTAAAACACCAAATAGCGCCTCATAACCAACCCCAGAGATCCACTCAGAAACCATCGTTGCGCCCACACCAATCAAAACTGTTAAACCAATTAATATACCACTATGCTTCACTTTCTTTCTTAAGACTTCATAGCCAATCAATGTAAGTACAACCCCTAACCCATACATCGGTTGCACAAAACTATAAAGCACACGGTTCTCATACCAATAGCCAAAATACATAAGATTAATGACACGCTCTAAACCCCAGCCAAAGAAACCGTATAAAACCAGATAAAAGCCTTTTTGTATCATAGCATCACCGACCTTATTATACCGTAAAGAGAATGAAAAAACGATGCGTGCATCGTTTTTATTTATTTTTTAATCGTTTGACTGTTTCAATGTATTTAGCCGCGGCTTGAGCCGCAATCGCGCCATCACTCGCCGCAGTAACAATTTGCCTAAGCTCTTTATCAATCACGTCACCAATGCCATAGATGCCAGGAACCTTGGTTTCCATACGCGCATTAACATCAATGTATCCGTATTGGTTCGTGATAGCTAAAGAATCTAGAAAACCCGTTTCTGGAATTTGACCGATAAAGATAAACGCGCCTTGCACATCCAAAACTTTCTCTTGATGCGATTTAACGTCTCGAATGGTCACGTTTTCTAATTTGGCATCGCCGTTAAAAGAAACTACTTCATGACCGAGAATAAAATCAATCATCCCTGTCTCTTTCGCTTGTTCAATGGCTTTCTTATCTGCCTGTAAGGTGTCCAAAATATTCACCACAGTCACAGTCACATTCATCGTGGTTAAATAGACGGCTTCTTCAATAGCACTATTTCCGCCACCTAAAACAAGGACATGCTTGTTTTTAAAAAATGCACCATCGCAGACCGCACACCAACTAATCCCTTTACTCGACAAGCGATCTTCACCTGGCGCACCCAGCTTTCTCGGTTTCGTTCCACTGCCGATAATGACTGCGTAGGCTTCATAAACGGTGCCATCTTCGGTGATGACCCGCTTAATTTCACCGTGGTCCTCAACCTTAACCACATCGCCGTATTGATATTCAATACCGAGTTCTTGAGTATGGTTGAACATCTTCTCACTAATCTCAAAGCCAGTGACCTTACCGAGTCCTGCATAATTTTCAACTTCCCACGTTGAAATCATTTTTCCTCCAGGGGCCGCTTTTTCTAACATCAACGTCTTTAAGTTCGCTCGCTGCGCGTAAATGGCGGCTGTCATGCCGCCAGGTCCCGCACCGATAATAATCACATCAATCATTAAGCTTCACCTTTAGGTGTTGCCTGATTTTCAGATAATACTTGATAATAATACGGCTTCTTCGCAATAACGTGATTATAAACAATAAAACCAACGCCTGCCAAAATCATCAAAACGGACACCGCTTGAGCTGTACGAATCGACGTGTTCCATAAATATAACGAATCCGTTCTTAACGATTCAATCATAAACCGTCCCACCGAATACCAAATCAAATAAAACGCAAGCATATCCCCAGATCGGACAAACTTAGTGCGTCGTAAAACCAGCAAAATCGCTAACCCTAACAAATTCCAAAGTGACTCATACAAAAACGTCGGATGGTAATAGTTTAATCCTTGTCCAAGGGCCGATCCAGGATTAAAAAACATATTGTTTGTAATGAAATCTGGCAATCTTAATGTGTCACTCAAAAAACTTCTTTGAGCATCCCAAAACGCTTCCCCTGCTTGACCACCGATGACACCACCGTGGGCTTCTTGGTTAAAGAAGTTGCCCCATCGTCCAGAAGCTTGAGCCACTAAAAACCCCGGTGCCACAAGATCGAGTGCACGATGTAGTTCAACTTTGCGCGCTTTCGTGAAAAGATACGCACCAATCACCGCAACAAAAAAACCACCATGAATCGCAAGTCCTGAAAAACCATCGAAGCCGCCGCCTCTACGGAATCCGAGTATACTCGGTAAATAATCCTTAAAACGGTCCCACTCAAAAATAACATACCACAATCGCGCCCCTAAAATAGCCAGCGGTAAAATAATCATTAACCCATCGAGAATATCATTGCTTTTAATCCCGAGTTTCTTTCCTTCTAAAAGACCCAAGCCAAGTGCCATCGCAACACCAAGCATAATAAAGAGTCCATACAGTGGAATCTGCACGATTCCTAAATCTAAAACATTCGGTAATGGATTGTAAACATGTTGCATATTTTCACCTTATTTCTTCTTTGAATTTTCTTTTATTTGTCGATTTAACTCTTCGGTAAACTCTTTTGCCATATTCGTTCCTAAATGATTCAGTCTCGCATTCATCGCAGCCACCTCAACGAGGGTTGGCACAGAGCGTGCTGCCGTAATCGGTATTTTAACATACGTTATCTCAGAATCAAAAAACTTCCGCTTCTGCGTGTCTATCCCTAAACGATCATAATCTAAATGTTCTTCCCAATGAACCAACTCAACAAGCATATTAACGTTCTTCTCTTCTTTAAACGCACTCGCGCCAAAAAGTTTAACAATATTAATGATCCCTATCCCACGAATCTCAATATATTTCTTCAAAATATCCGGTGCTTCACCGACTAAATGATTTTTTTCACGTTCATAAAGATCGACACGATCATCAGCAACAAGCTGATGGCCCCTACGGATGAGTTCTAAAGCGACCTCACTTTTACCAATCCCACTCGAACCTTGAATCAAAACCCCTACCCCATTAATATCAAGCAGGGTACCATGAATACTCATTCGCGGCGCTAACTTTGAAAACAAATACTGATATAAACGACTCGCTAACTCACTTGTACGTTGATCACTTTTTAATACTGGAACCCCGTGCTCGTCTCCTTTGCGAAGAAACACCTCAGGGATATCGACATGTTGAGAGAAAATAAACGCAGGGGGTTTCTTCTCAAATAACATGTTAACTCGAATCTCTTGATCTTTTTGATTCAACCACCAAAAGAAAGTCACTTCTTTACTCCCAAGCAATTGCAATCGATCGTTTTCATAAAAATCAAAAAGACCCGCTAACTCAATACCCGGTCTAGATAACTGAGTTTTATCAACAATATTGAATAATCCCTTATGACCACTCACTATTTGAAACTTAAAATCTTCAGCCAGTTTTTCTACAGTAATTGACACTGTAACACCGCCTTTCATTTACCAAACTTATTATACCTTATGTCATAAAAAAATGAACTATAACGCTATCAAGCCCATTAATTAAACGACCGTGCTCGTCTTGAAATTTGTGTAATTAGATAACGAAAAACAATAAACATTCCCACAAATACCAGCAACAAACTTGCATCAAAAAACACAACACTACGCGGGAATAGATACTGTTCTATAAGAAAAAAGATGGTCACATAGCCAAAATAGAAAATAAACCCAAACGTTCGCAAAACAAACTTAAAATGATTGAGTAAGATGTAGGTTCTAAAAACAAGTTCAATCATCGTATATGCCAAGACAAAAAGCAAAACCGTTGATAAATCACGGAAACTACCAAAATTAAACAACGTGACCACTGTGTAGATGACAAGTAAGTTTAAACTATAGTACGCCATAAAATTCAGTAGCGGATTCGTGTGGAACATCGTGCCAAACTCAATCGCTATCATCCGTCGTGATTTCTTTGTGGGTTTCTTGTTTTTTTGCTTGTTTTCTTCAACTTGGCGAATCGCTTTAAGCAATTCCTCGAGTTGTTTTTGCTCTTCTTCTAATGATTCTTGATCGCTTTCTTCTTGAGTTTCTTCAGAATTTTTTTCTTCATCTGCCATGGTCTCACCTACAATACTTTTTTCAAATACTGACCCGTATAACTGTCTTGGCATTGCGCAACCTCTTCAGGTGTCCCTGTCGCCACAATATATCCGCCTTGATCGCCGCCTTCAGGACCTAAATCGATAATATAATCAGCCACTTTAATCACATCTAAATTATGCTCGATAATGACGACTGTAGCGCCTTGATTGACGATATCTTCTAAAACATTTAAGAGTCGCCGCACATCGTCGGAGTGCAACCCTGTCGTCGGTTCATCTAAAATGTAAATCGTGTCCTCAGTAATGCGCTTATGCAACTCTTTAGCCAGTTTAACTCTTTGTGCTTCCCCACCCGATAACGTTGGGGCAGGTTGGCCAATTTTTAAATACCCTAACCCGACGTTAACTAACGTTTCAAGTTTATGCCTTGCACGGGGGATATTTTCAAAAAACTTAACCGCTTCTTCAATCGTCATATTTAAAACATCGGCAATGTTTTTCCCTTTATAGCGGACCTGTAGGGTTTCTTTATTATATCGTTTACCCTTACACGCTTCACAAGGCACATACACATCCGGTAAAAAATGCATCTCAATCTTAATCAATCCATCGCCACGACAGGTTTCACAGCGTCCACCTTTAACATTAAAACTAAAGCGTCCTTTTAGATACCCTCTCTTTTTTGCTTCATTGGTCATCGCAAATACGTCTCTGATATCATCGAAAACCCCTGTATAGGTCGCAGGATTACTTCTCGGTGTGCGACCGATAGGACTTTGATCGATATTAATAATTTTCCCGATGTGTTCAGCGCCTTCAATGCGTAATACTTTTCCATGAGACTGTTTTTTCTTGTAAATATGATTGGATAACCCTTTATACAAACATTCGTTGACGAGTGAACTCTTGCCGCTGCCACTCACGCCTGTAACAACCGTCAATAAACCCGTCGGGAAACGGACATCAATCGCTTTAAGGTTGTTTTCTTCTGCCCCTAATACGGCGACCCCTGGCCCGTTTGGAGCCCGTCTGGTTTTCGGTACGTCAATCTGTAATCGTTTCGATAAATACTGACCTGTAATGCTCGTTGGATGGTTTAAAATCTCCTGATAGGAGCCTTGAAAAACGAGCTCTCCACCAAACTCTCCCGCACCAGGACCAATATCAATAATTTGGTCGCACGCCATCATCGTCTCTTCATCGTG
>SKFS01000117.1 GCA_007117885.1 Candidatus Izemoplasma sp. | reverse complement strand
CCACACACTCTGTAAAGCAGTACAGGGCGGTCATCGGAGATTTGATTGAGGTCGTCTTTGGTGAGCACGCGGCGCTCTTCAAACTGGCTTTCGGTGAAACCGCGCCCTTCAATGAGTGGGCGTGTGTCTTCTTTGAGTGCCTTTATGAGTTCAGGAATCGTCTTGAATCCATGAAGTGGGTGGATGCTTAACATATAGCCAAGCCCTAAAAGATGCATGTGCGCATCATTAAAGCCGGGGAGGACTACCTGGTCCTCTAAATCAACCACTTGATCGATGGGTTGATTAAGAATGGATTGCGCGTGCCCCACATGGGTAAAGCGACCATTTTCAACAATGAAGGCGTTGTGGGTGGTAAAAGGAATGCGACAATGAATATAGGCAGTTTTCATAAGCTTGAGTCCTTTGCGTTTGTCATAATCATATTGTAGCAAAAATCGACTTTTTTTTAAAAAATTATGATACGTAAAAATAAGTGAGTTGACAGTCAACTCACTTATTAACTCTTACAGCGTTATTTAATCTTCATTAGGTAAGATCGTCAATCGTGTGAGTGAGCTGAATAGTAGATTAAATGGCTCCCCACCACCCTGATAAAACAGCTCTTCTAGTTTCACGACATCACCAACCTCTAATAAGCCCAAGCTCTCATTAATAGTTTCTTCGTCATCTATACTGAAGATCCAAATATTTATGTTAAGAACGTCTTCTGTAATTAAATTCTCGAAAGTAACAAAAGTATTAAAACCATAATTTTGAACATCCCTCACAATAAGTTCATCAAACGAGATTAATCTAAAGCCTAAATCTACATCTAACTCTGCTAATGATTCATAGCTCATGTCAAAATTAGCATCATTAAAATCAGGTACCACAAACGATTCACTGAGATGTGAGATTTGTCCAAATAATTGAACTTGATTATCAAAAAAACCAAATAAACCGATGATATCACCATTACTAAATTGTTCCATTGGGTTCAGGATTGTAGTAAGAAATACACGACCATCAACATCTTGGATGAGTAAATGCAATAATGTCTCAAAAGAAGTTTCTTCAGTGAAAGCATTCAAAACCTTAAAGACACCAAAAGATTGTTCTGAAACTTCTTCACTGTTACTAAATTCTGAGGTATCTAATGTGATAGGTTTAACATCAATGGTTACCACCTTTGATGTTATTATTTCTTCTTTAGAAAGATCAACGAGTTCTAACGTAATGGTATAAGTTCCTTCTTCTTCAAATATCGCAGTAAATAAAGTATTTTGATCATACATTGCGTTTAGTGAAAATCCATTTTGTGGACCCCAAAATCCAATTTCAGCAACGTCATGTATTGTACCTTGACTGTCTGTTGCTAAAAATTGAACTAATCCATCAGGCCCATCTATTGTCAAGTCAATCCGCACATTATCACGGCCAGTTAAACCCAAAGTTTCAGTACTTAAACGAACTTCTAACAAATTCTTAGCAAATACACCCACATAGATTTCATCTTCAACAGGAAGTGTTTCCCAAGCCGTCTGTTGAAGCACTTCAAGCTGATAGGAACTGCTTTCTGGTAAATCATCTAATGCATGTAAGGTACGGTCACCAAGTACCATATTTGAAACAACGATAGGGTACCCATTCATCAAAATAAAGTCATCTACTCTACTAAAAGTCATATCTTGACCAGAGAGTGCTGTAAATGTGACCGCTGTAGAATTATCTAATAAGGCATCAAGAGTCTCTTTCGTAATGATGTCTTCAAACATAAAATCAAGTAAGAAGAGTTGCTTTAAGTTTTCGGCATCTAAGAGCTGTTCTAAATCTTCAACACCCAAACTCTCAATCAGATTATCAATAACACGATTATTCGGAATGAACCACGTATTTGCATTTTCAAGCGGATCATCAACATCAAATGAAGCTGCTTCAATCAAGTTACTTAGTTCGTTAAATTCAGGGGCATAATTAATAAGATGAAGAGCCGTATTTGTTTTAAGAACTTCACTTAAAAGAATGACACTCAAATCAACATCGCTGATAAAGAAGACATCTAGAGGATCTTGACCATTGATTCTATTACCAGCAAAGGATGTATCATCAGCAACACTAATGATGATTTTCTCTCCAGACAATGAAGGTAATAAAACAAATGATTCGCCAATCGTGATGTCTATCTCAATTTCATCATCAATAATCCTACTTGCAACAATGTGATTTTTTAAGAAGTCCTCTAAATTTGGACTATTTAACAAATCTACTAGCTCTAAATCTTCTGCCAGTAGATATGCTGAAAGTGCTTCGTCCGATGGTGCGTAAAACTCCACGAACCACATTTCCTCAGATTTAAATACTATATCATTGAGTTCTTCAAACAACTCAGTGTTCTTAAGTGCTTCAATAAAGATAGTTATAAATGGGTTAAGTTGAAGGATATCTTCTAAGTCGTTAAAGACTAGATTATCTGCGATAACCGCATCAATGATATGTAAAACAAGACCATCAGAAGTAAAAATATCTTGATACAATGTCTCTTCACCATTAATTAAGAGTGTCTCGTCAAGTAAAGCATACGTAATTGGGACACCTTCGACATTAAATCGAGAAATCAAAGTTTCTTCAAAGAGCGTTTCTGTTGAGAGAATCTCTAAATAAAAATGGACTAAAAAGAGTTGATTAGTCAAAACAGCTAGCTCAATGTTTTCCTCTACTAGGTAATTATCAAATAAAGTTTGAAGATCCTCAACGCCTTCAAGAGTTTCTAAATAAGCAAGAATTGCATCATCAGTGGGAGCGAACATGGTTTGAGCATCAGAAACCAATAACGGATTTACTTCTTTTAAAAATTCAATTATTTCTAAGAACAAGGTAAAGTTTTCTGCACTATCTAACAAGTCAACGACTGATCGATAATCAACAGGCACAAGATTGTTATTAAAAACATTTGTTTCATTTAAAACTTTTAAAACCTCGAATGGTGAGACAACATCATCTTCGCTATTGATCAACACAAACCCTTGACCAATACCAATAGATTCAAGCTCAGTATCAAACACATTGCCATATATTTTCATGTTCTTTAATCCTTCAGTGCCTGCAATACCAAAATCAACACTTGAAGTAAAGTAATTGTGGCGGATCGTGACGCTACTTGCAACACCAAACCAATCGCCTTGAATGGCTCTAAAGGCTTCTTTGAAGATGTTGTTTTCAATCACAGCTTGATCACTATGATTTAGACCTATAGCCCTTGGACCATTGTCATGTTGAATGGTAAAACCATCAATCACTACACCAGCCGTTTCATTAAAACGAATGGAATTACCTATTATAATAGCTTCATCGTCACGTGTTTCGCTATGTCCTGCGAGTCCTGCGTTTGGACCAAGTAATGAAACATGGTTGGTATTGAACACTAAGGTCTCTTCATACTCCCCTGGTAAAACAAAAATCGTATCACCTTCGCTAGCAGCGTCTAACGCACCTTGAATACTAAAGAATGCTAATCCATCTTTAATGGTTGAAACCGTTGAGAAACGAATAATACGTGAGGTGTAGTTAGGCGCACTTAAAACTAAGTGGTTTTCACCAAACACTAACAGTTCATGAATCTCTTCGATGATATAAGATGCTTCGTCTAGAGAAATCTTAACGATTTCACCGTTTATCTTAGCGGTTAAGCCTTCAATATTTGGCATTAATAAAACAATACCATCTTCAGTGATGGTGCGGCTAAAGAGTTGGATTGGTAAAACAATGCTTTCTTTACCCTCACCCTCTGGGGTGAAAGTCACACCTTCATCAACCTCGATTTCTTCAGACACTCTTGACCCTTCTTGGAATGTGACGGTTGCATTCGATCTTAAAGTCATGCGTCTTGTGCTTCCTTCTAAGTTGATTATTGGAGGTGTAATAGTCCCTGCTTCAACAATAATCTCATCGACATTTCCACGTATGGTAACAGTGCCATCCGTTTCAATCGTCACTAGTGGCGCTTCTTGGTTTGTCGCATTAATCGATGTGGAGGTACGAATAATGATCCCAAGCGCATGGAGTCCGCTTGTGTTTAATGTATTTTGTGATAAGTTTAAAACAATCGTCTGACCTTGAACATTTAAGTCTGTGTTCAAAGTTACATCCGGTGCATCAAGTGTTAAGTCACCTTGAAGTATCCCAGATCCTGTGAAGGTTATCTCCCCATCAAAATCAGTCTCTATACTTAAATTACCTACTAGAGTTTTACCGCTAAAATCTAAATTGTTCGAAGCATTAAACGTTACGCTCGATAGCGTGATTGTATTTGTAAAAACAATCATGTCTATGGCGTCAATAGTGAGTAAGCTGATGAAATCAAGTTCATCACGCGCTGTAACAACTGTCAAGCCATCCCGACCAGCGTCTCCTTGAGGGCCTTCAGGACCTTCAGGACCTTCAGGACCTTGTGAACCTCTTGGACCAATAGGACCGATTGGACCTCTTGGACCAGTAGCACCTATAGCACCTTGTGGACCTTGCGCTGAGATGCCAAGATCAGTCTCACCAATGAACCAGTTTCCATTCGCGCCAATACGTGGCGTAAGACCATCTCTGCCGTCTACACCTATAGCAGGGACTTCAGTATCTACCTCACCAATGAACCAGTTTCCATTCGTACCAATACGTGGCGTAAGACCATCTTCTCCAGCAGGACCTTCCGGACCAGCAGGACCAACCTCTCCTGGCTCACCTGGCGGCCCTGGTGGACCTTGCTCACCTACTGGACCTTTAGGTCCTTGTTCTCCAACTGGCCCTTCGGGGCCAATCTCACCAGGTGGGCCTGGGGGACCTTGATTCCCAGCAGGACCCTGTGAACCAGTGTCACCAACGGGTCCTTGTGGACCTGTTTCTCCAGTAGGTCCTTGTGGACCTACCGGACCTTCGATGCCTTGTATAACACCAAGATTTTCTGTGCGACCATCTGTGAAGGTCACAATGAGTTGACCTCGGTCATTAATGGAAGCTTGTTCTATTGTCGGGTTTACTTCTTCGTTACACGCAGCCAAAAGAAATCCGACAAGAATTAGACTGAAAAGTAAAATTAACTTCTTTACTAGCATGTTTTTCCTCCTGATTTATAATTTAAACATATTTTTATACTTAACCACTTTAATAATTCTATCACAATAAATTGATGAAAATTTCACAAAACATATGTTTAGTGTTCGTTTACAATGCTAAAAAAATAACGTTTTAAGTTCTTTTTTTGAATATATTGTATATTTATTATATTTTATAAGTTATATATATTGATAATTTTTGAATAAAAAAGCAAATCCTTTTATGGACTTGCTTTTCCTTAAGTAGATTGTCAAATGTTTAACTAGTTCTTAATCGCACGCTTTAACGCGTGATACGCACGTTCACCATCTTGTATTGTCGCCCCTTTAAACACCATTTTCCCTGTGGTAGTCGTTAAGGTAATCGTACCGTTGGTGGGTTGGTTGTTTTCATCTAAACCTGCGCCAATGGACGTACGGACTTTTAAAAGAGTATGGCGAGGCATGCTGAAATTACCTGGGGTCTGAGCTAATATCTGGTCGATGCTCATGGCCTTATAATGATCAAACAATACCGCATTATGGGCCATGCCAGTCATCATGCGATCTTTCAAACTTTTCCCTTTCATTTCTTGAAGTAGCGCTGCTTGCGCAGCTTTTTGAACCGCTTTGGTGTTTTGTGCAAAGATAATTCTTTCATTCGTCAAAATGAGGTGATAAGGCACACTTTTTAAAAAACCTACTTTGTGCTTCAGATAAGGAATAAAATCTTCAAAGACTTCAGACATAAAAACCTCCTTTTCAAGGCATACTTAATTGCCTATAGTATACGCGAGAATGTTTAAGCTGACAATCTTTATATTTTTTGTCATAGTTTGTTCTAAAGTAACTTTTTATCTAAGATGCTCGTCTAAAAAAGACAACGTACTTCATCAAAGAAAAAGCGTGTTATGTTGGTTAAACATAACACGCCTTTGTTAAAAATGTCACGTATTTAAACTCTAAAGATGGATGGTGTTAATCTTTAAGCTTATTCGTGAATAATAAAACTTGTTGATTTTGTGACGCGTTGTGCATTTTCAGCATCCGCAATCACAAGCACGAAGTATTGATCGGCTGGAAGAACTTCATCAATCATGAAGCTAAGCGTCGCCTCAGCAAAGGTTAAGCTTGAAACTTCGAGTGTTTGTTCGAAGACTTTCCCTTGTTCAAGGCCAACAATACGAAGCGTCACGGTTAAGTCTTCTGTCGCGATTAAGTTCGTTTCTTTGACAGTAATTTCAACTGCACCATAAGGTACTTCACTGACGGCTTTATCCACAAATTCCGCCGCATAATCTTCAATCGCAAGACCTGCGGTTAAGCCAATCACAGCAACACTGTTAGAAACAGCACTTTCAGCGCCCGCAATCGTTTGCGTTACAACATACTCAGGTCCAAATGGGACATCACTGAAGACCGATGGGCCTTGAGCGATGGCTGTCATGGTCATGACCGCACTGTCGTCTGTCGCATCATATAGGGTTAAAAGTGCGCCTGCTGCTGCGCCGGATACGGTAACTTCCATGGCGCCACCAGTTGAGCCAAAGACTTCAACATGTGCCGGTGCGACAACAAAGCTGCCGGTCACTAGAACCGTCGATGCTTCGCTGGCTTCAGCACGAATACTCAATTGATATTCACCTGGTGTACTTACGAAAATCGATGGGAATGTAATGTTGATTGTTTCATTCATTAATGCATCAAGTTCAACATCAAATATAAAAGTTTCTGGACCACTTAATTCTAATACAACTAAAATATTAGAAGCAGTAACGCCCATGGATACAGTTAAATCTACATTCAAGCCCGATTGGGTGATAGCTTCAATTCCATCAAATAAAAGGCCATCAATCTCCGTTAAACTTAAGACAGCAGGTTGTGAAACATTCACAAGATTACTCTTTAAGCTTTCAACATCATTGACGATTTGGGTCGCATAATAATCGTTGCCTACAGGAATCTCATCAAAGGTGATGGTGCCTGCATTCGAAGCTGCGCCAGTGACGACTAAGACATCATCTTGGTCGTATAAACGTACTTCAGCGCCGGAAGTTGCGCCCGAAATCTCTAGGCTTTGTGATCCATCAAGTGGGCCTTGAGCAGCGGTTAAGGCTTCGGGTAAGATCAAGAAGCTCGCGCCACGAGTCACAAGCTCGGCGTTATCCGCATCAATGTTTAAAATCGCTTCATATTCTCCCGCGACCGTAAAGACAGGGAGCGCTGTGAAAGTTATGGTCGTTTGTTCGCTGATGAGTTCAGCAAGTGTGCCAGCCACAGCGTACGTTTGTGAGTTGCCGAGAGGATCAACAATCGTTAAAGTAGCTGAAATACCCACGGTTGTGATGCCTTGGCCTTCACCAACCACAATGGCTACTGAGGTAAACTGGAATGGTGTTTCTTCGTCGCTAAATTGGTCACTAAAATCTTCAATGGTTAAGACCGCTTGAGCTAACACATCGACGGTGTCTGATTTAGGACTATCTACGTCTTCGATGGTTTGAATGACATAATAACCAGTGCCTACAGCGACTCCGGTAAAGGTGATTTCACCTGACGCGCCTGCGATGACAGTTTGTAAGCTCACGCCATCATCATTAAAGAGTGAAATGGTTGCACCACTAATCGCATTTTCAACCACAATCACACCTGGCTCAGCTATAGGCGAAAATAATACAAGTGATTCCGCACTTGGTGCTAAGCTAAAGCTAATCTCAAAAACAACTGGTACAGCATTTAAAGCGTTGGCTGTGATGGTCACATGATAGACACCAGGCAGCGTGAATTCAGCAATCGCTGAGAACGTAATGGCGCCTTCTGTGCTCACAAGCTCAGCCATCGTTAACGTTTCTAAATAACTAAAGCCATCTGGCCCTTTAATGCCTAATTGTACTTCTAAGCCACTGGTTGTAACCCCAGCCACTTCACTGACTGAAATAGCAATCGGCGTTAAGGTTAGAGTGTCAACCCCGTCAACAAACTGGCTTTCTTCAACACTAAGCTCGAGTTCCGCAGGGGCACTGACAGTGACCGCTTTAGTCGCAGGACTTTCAATCGCGTTCACACGTTGAACGACGCTGTAGTCGCCTGGCGTTAAGCCTGTGAAAATCGCTTTGCCTGAAGCATTTGCTACGGCTTCACGTACAATGACATCGTTACTATCGAGTAAAAGAATGCTGGCGCCACTGATGGCTTCACTGACACTAACCGATAAGGTTTCATCGATGGAGCCCACAGCGCTTGGCGTCGATAGTTTCACCGTTAAGAGGGCGGACGCATCTAGACGTTGCGTTAAGTTATCGCCTTTAATGGTTAAGAAAATAGAATAATGATCAGGACGCAAAAGTTCAATGTCACTGAAGTTGACCGTAACGGTACCGTCTTTCGCTAACGCGGTGCCTGTAACGAGCTTAGAATAGACAACGCCCTCACTGTTTCCGCTCACAACAAGACGTACGGTTAAGTTTTCAACGTCAGCGTCTTTCGCGGCTAAATCTACGCTTACTTGATATGTTTCACTATCTAAACCGTCTACTAAGAGTTCATCCCAATCGTTCTCAATGGAGACGGTGCTTTGACCGTTACGGGTAATATGAAGGGCATAGTACCCCGCGGTCTCACCATCAAACGCTAAGACTTTTACGTATAGGGTGGTCTCTTCGCCCGCTTCAAGTGCTAGATAGTAGACTTCTTCCGTATAGGCTTCATCACTGAATAAGTGGAGTGTTGAGCCGATGACGGCTTTTAAATCCGCCACACGAATGCGGTCTGTTGTAAATGGTACGTTTAAAGCATACTCAATCGCCGTGGTGGTCGTTGAACCATCGCCACCGGTTGCGCCGACTAAGGCTTCTTCAAAGGCTTCGAGTAGAGTAGTATCAGCATCGGAGACCACGGCATCGGTCGCTTTATAGACTAAAGTACCACTAAAACTACCTTCAGCGGTGACCACCACACGAATCTTATCGCCAACCGCACTGCCAGTTAATAAGAGGGTCGCTTCTGTGGCACCATCAATCGCTGCCCAAGCGCCATCGTAGCGTTCCCACTGATAGCTCACAGTACTAGGCAATGGCATGACCACCGCAGTTAAGGCCACACCACTGACTGGAAGACCTTCAATGGCGACGGCTGAGATGCTGATGATCGCTGAAGCATTAAGTGCTTCATAAGAAGCAACATGAATTAAATCAATAAGACCTTTGATTTCAACCCCTTCACCAACGCTCACATCTAAACCTGGCGCATCAATGGTGAGATTCCCCAAGTGACTTGGATGTTGCGCAACAAAGGCTGCGGTTCCGGTCACACTTTCTAACGCGTGAATGTGAATCGGGTTATGAATCGCATACCCATTCAGCTCAATCACCACGGCACGGTCAATGGTAATGAGGGCGGATGTGCTGATGTTGGCTTGCAGTTGAATGTTTTCAACCGCTGGGTCTGCTAACGCTTCGGTTAAATCGTCTAGCGTTAACACATCTACGAAGTTGCTCGGGCTTAAACGACGTGCGATCAAGTCCTCTAACCATTCATCCGCGGTTTTGGTGTAATTTGGATTGGCTAGGACATAGAGCTCAAAAGCACTTAAGCCTTGAGGCCCGGTAATGTCTTCGAGTGGGACTAAGGTATGCCAGGTGTCTTCCCCAACATAACGCCACTCAATGACAAGGCCATCCTCATCGAGTTGGAACTCAACTTCACGGCCATCGGTGCCTGGGAGACCTGTCTCCCCCTGAGGACCTTCTGGACCTACGTCACCTTCTGGGCCTTGTGGACCCTCTGGGCCTTCAGGACCTTCAGGGCCAGTTGGGCCTTGTGGACCGGTTGGGCCGGTTGGACCAGTTGGACCTACAGGGCCGGCTGGGCCAGCAGGACCTTGTGGGCCTTCAGCGACGCCTAAATTTTGTGTCGTCCCATCAGAATACGTAATCACAAGTTCCCCTTGCGCGTTAATTTCAGAACTGACAATTTCGCGAGGTGCTTCTTGACAGCCGGCAATTAAAAATACCAGCAGAAAAAGCGAACTAATTAACAATAACTTTTGCTTCATTTAATATATTTCCCCTTTCAAACAAATTATGGTCTTGCATAGTATACATTATAGCGAAAAGTGTCGTTAGATACAAGCTTTATTCCTGAAACATTGATGATTTGACGACCCATTTTTAGGGTTTCGATCGTATTCAAATTTTGACACAAAGGGTCTGTAAAACCGCTTTTTTATGAATTTATACCATCATTTGTGTTCACAAATGGATAGCGGTTTGTCTTAGTAAAGAAAGCTTATGTAAACAAAGTAATTCTTTAAAAAAATTCATATATTATCAAGCGCTAACTTTATAATGGTTACGAGCAAAATTAAATGTCTTCGATATGATGTTAGCAGCCATTATTTTAACAAATCTAGCTTGAGGATAAATATGTTGAATGACGTTATTGCATACTATTATTCAATTTTTGTGGCGTTTGTGAAGTCTATCAAAACATCTTCTTCAGTTAGATTTCTTATAGCTTCAATCAAATCACTTTCAGTGGTTTGATGAATGTAAATGATTTTATGATCACCCTTCATGAAATAGGCTATATCATTTTTCGGCAAATCTGCGTTCGCTAAAAAGTCACCAAGCTCATGAATGATCTGTTGATCATGCATCAAGAAAACTAAAAACTCTCTATGGACAACTGGAGCAGTAAACATATCGGTTAGGTCACTTCCTTGAAATAAGCTCCCGAAGCGCTGTGCAAATAGCTCGGCGGGTT
>SKFS01000064.1 GCA_007117885.1 Candidatus Izemoplasma sp. | reverse complement strand
CAATAAACCCTGTAAAATGACTTAAGACCTGTCCCTATACTGTTTTGCGGTGGATTAAACGCTCGAATCGGTAAATAAAATACGGCGGAAAGAAAAGCACATAAATCATTAAGATTAAGACAACCCTTGTCGTAAGCGCAATCCGTTGGTCAAACCACCAGGCGTAAAGAAATACACCCAAAGAAACCACCATCGTTAAATACTTCAACCCATTGCGCTTAGGTTTCATCATTAATGAAATGAGCGGCACAAAGAAAAACAGCCAGGTTGCTTCAGCCCATAATCCATGACTTAAGCCCAAATAGAGATAGCCGATCAACGCGAAGATTGGCAATGAGTTACGAATGCGTTCCTTAACACGCCCAAAAGATAGAAATAGCGCGTAAAACATCGACAAAAAGACACCGATAGAATAAACAACTTCACGGTGCATAAACAAAACAAATGAAGCACTCATAAATAAAGCGATGATTAAAGCTCGGGTAACCCAGCGTTTCATACAGTTGTTCCTCTTCTTTTAATCTTCTTTGTCATCATTATACCATCCTCAAACTAAAGCACAATCTATTCGTTGTCTTCGCAAAACTAATAGTGCTAGTCAAAACCCAAACATAGTGATAAACTGAAGATAGCAAGACCGTGCTTCATGACTGAAATTATTGCACTGACACTAAAGTGTAGAAAGGGGGCTCATTATGAGCCTAAGTCATTGTTGCAGAGAGTATTTTTGTTCATTCACTATGGCTAAAGATGGATAGATTTCCCATCGTTTTTTAGAAAGCATATCGCTTTGAAATACTATAGAAAACGGAGGAAATCATGAAAAAAGCCGCAACGCTTCTCTCAATAGTTTTTCTATTATTTTTATTTAGCTGCCAATACACAACCGCGAATTACAGCGACCTAAAAACCGCTTCAAGTATTGATCCAGAGAGTTTTGCACCTGTTGATATCACCACAGTTTTCTCACCGATGAGCCCTTCAATTTACGTCACTGGCCATATCAATAATGCCCCGAGTGGCACCGTGATGAAAATTGAATGGGTGTATACTGAAGATGATCCTGAGTTTTTAATCTTAGATTATGCTTTAGACGCCACCGAAATCAACCAAGCTATCTACTTCGAAATCACACGCCCTAATGCTGGATGGCCTCTTGGTAAGTATGAAGCAAGATTGTATATCGATGATGTTTTAGAAGCCACACTTAACTTCACCGTTGAGTAACGGTGACAATGCTAAAACACGGCGCATTCAACATTGAATGCGCCGTGTTTTAATTTTTTCGAACGTAATCTTTAACTAAACTTCCTAGTTTTCCACTTCAAACCACGCATGGTACTCAGAGAGGTTTTCCATGGCGATGAAACGGGATTTTTCAGACTCACTTACTACAAAAATTGTCAAGGCATCGACATCGTAGAAAACATAAATACCAACGTCTATCAGTGTTTCTGGTAAATTGATTTGACTGATTTGACTTTGTGCAAATGCCCAGTGACCGATGCTTTCAAGTTGTGAAGTATCGCTAAAGCTTACTTCATCTAAGTTCGCTGCCATACGGAATGCATACGGTGCGATATGTTTCGTTTCATCTGGGATCTCAATGACGGCATCAGGATGATTGATAGGATAGGCAATTAGCGTCTCAAGATTCGCAGTGTATAATACACCATTCACGCTCGTATAGTTAGCTGAACTAATGGTAATACTTGTTAAGGATTGACTTCCTATAAAGGCTTGTTGGCCTATATATGTGACCGTAGTAGGCAGATCAATCTCAGTAAGCTCATTCATCCAGGCAAAGGCATACTCACCAATCGTTTCAAGTTGGCTACCCGGTTCAAAGGTAATCGTTTCTAAGTTCGCGTTCATGAAGGCATACTCATTAATAGTGATAAGCGAACTCGGTAAAGTAAGTGTTGTAATGGTCGAAGCATCAAAGGCATTTTTACCGATGAACTCTAGTTGACTCACGGGTGCAAAGGTCACCGTTTCTAAAGCCCGTGTATTGCTAAAGGCATAATCACGGATTTCGCGAATCGTACTTGGTAAATGCACAGCTGTAATCGTTTGATTGAACTCAAAGGCTCTTGATGCGATAGCCACAACGGGGTAGGATTGATCGGTTATCGTTTCTGGTATCGTAATCACAGTATCGATATTATCTTGTGTTAACCCTAAGAACCACGCTTCACCTTCATTAGTAATTAAGTAGACTTGTTGACCAATGGTTACCGTAGCACCTTCACTACCTGTCATCACCGTCTTGTTTTGTTGATTCCAGAAACGATGCCATTGTGGAGAAGACGGTACGGTCTCAGCTTCTAGGAATAAAATCATACTTTGATTCCCGCCAGCGAAAACATCCATACCTAAATGGGTCACTGTTTCAGGGATAAAGACACTGTTTAAGCGGTGGTTCCATGCAAAGGCATAATCGCCAACCGATTGCAATGTGTTTGGTAAACGGATGTCGATCAGGCGCGTTGACGTAAAGGCTTCGCGTTCAATCGTTGTTAAGACACCTTCAGGCGTAAACTCAATAGATTCTAAGAAGCGGTTGTTAGAGAATGCATGACTAGTAATCACTTCAACAGTTTCTGGAAGGGTAAACGTTGAACCAGTTTTACTGCTTGGATATAAAATCAAATGGGTTTCTTGGTCATTATACAGAACATTATCGATGGCGATAAAGGCTGAATTACTTGGATCCACATTAATCGTAGTTAAACGACCTAATCCAGTAAAGGCACCCACTCCAATGTCTTCAAGCATCGCGCCAATGTGTACCGTATGTAGACGATGGTTCCAAGCATAAGCATAGCGACCAAGTGTGTGCAAGTTATGGGCTATCACAGTTTCTTCTAGACGTGTGCTCGTGAAAGCATAATCACCAATCACTTCAAGATTTTCATCGTTGTACGTAAAGCTTGCTAAATTGAATGACCAGGCAAAGGCTTGATAATCAATGACCTTTAACTGACTGCCCGCAGTTACGATAACACTTGATAAGTTCGGCATGTTGCTAAAGGCTCTTGATTGAATGTGTTCAACCGTGGTTGGAATACTAATGGTTTCAACCGTAGTGTTGTTTTCAAACGCACCACTGCTTATGGTTGTCACTTGGATGTTATCAGACACTGTAGAGGGGATAACTAAGTCACTTTCATTAAAGCTTAAATCTGGACCAAACAACCACGCTGCATCATCAACCAATAAATAGCGTAGACCGTCTTCGATAACAAAACTCACTTGTTCTTGGTCAAACATCACAAGCTTGTGATCAGAGTTCCAACGGCTATACCATGTTGCTGGAATCGCCTGTTCACTTAGAATACTAGTGAAAATAACCATGTCTTGGTTTCCACCTCTAAAGACATCGTGTTCAATGACCTCAACCGAATCCGGTAAGTAAACGGTGGCGAGTTGATGATTCCATGCCAAGGCATACGCTTCAATGTGTTCAAGACTATCGGGTAAGGTGAGTTCACGCAAGTGTGTGTTTGCGAGCGCAAACGCTTCAATACGGCTTAACTGACTGCCGATTTCAAAAGAAAGTTCTTGTAGATAACGGTTACCTTCAAAGGCATTTCTCGCAATCGTTTCTACGGATGCAGGGAGTGTGTAGGTTGTCTCTTGACGCCCTGTTGGATAACTCATTAAGATGGTAAAGTCATGGTTGTATAAGACACCGTTATCACTAGCATAATAGGGGTTATTACTATCGACATGGATGCCTTGAAGTTGCCAAATGCCACTGAAAGCACCCTGACCAATCGATGCCACATTTTCTGGAATCGTAATGCTTTCTAGACGTTGCATCCAACTAAAGGCTTGTCGCCCAATTGATACTAAGGAGTTCGGTAGAGCTAAAGATTGAATACTATTATCGGTAAAGGCAAAATCGCCAATCGTTTCAAGCACTTGACCGGTAAAGTTAAAGGTTTCTAAACGCCAGTTCCAGGCGAACGCGTAATGATCAATCGTTTGCAACTGACTACCTGCTGCAATGTCTACGCGTCTAAGCGAACTCATGCTGCTAAAGGCATTTTGTCCAATATACGTCACGGTGTTAGGTAGACTAACTCGCTGAATCACAGCATTACGATGCATCGCATTGCTTGCGATGGCAGTCACCGTGTAATCACTACCTAAATAGTTAATTGTTGCTTGAATATCTAGATGTTGTTCGGTGAATGTTGGGGCTAATCCGTACACCCATGCTTCCTCATCATTCATTAGTAAGTAGCGAACACCCTCAAAGGTGATTAAATCAATCTGTTGGCGTTCCCATAACACATTTAAGACATCTCGACGCCAATCAATATGCCAAGCCGTTTGAGCGCTTTCTTCTGCGCCGGCAAAGATGATCATGCCCACATTACCACCTCTAAAGACATCACGACCAACAAATTCAACCGAGGCAGGTAAGTAAACCGTCGTTAAATTATGACTCCAAGCAAAGGCGTGACTATCAACGCGGGTTAGTTGATTAGGTAATATCAGTTCTCGAATACTAGAGTTTGCAAAGGCATGGCGACCAATATGGTCTAATTCGCTATTGTCTTCAAAAGACACTTCCTCTAAATGATAAATCCAAGCAAACGCTTCTTCTTGAATTGATTTAACCGAAGCAGGAATGGTCACTTGACGGATGGAATCCTCATTGACAAACGCTCGCGTTACGATGGTTGTAACCGGTGCTCCACTCAGTGTTTCCTGAGGTATAATCAAATGGTTTTCCGGCACCGAATCGATGAGGCCAAAGACCCAGGCTTCGTCATCATCACCAATGATTAAATAGCGCAAGTTGCCTTCATCAACAAAGTTCACTTGTGGTTGATTCCAGTACACTTGTTTTTGATCGCGATTCCATGAGTGCGACCAGCCGTCTAACCGCATCGCTGCCGCTGTGAAAATGACTGTTGATTGATTACCACCTCTAAAGGCATCGGCGGCAATCAAACTAACTTCGCTAGGGATAAACACTGTCACTAACTGATGATTATGAGCAAAAGCATGTTGATCAATCTGAGTGAGTGTTTCAGGTAGCACGATATTTCTTAATTGGGTACTCTCAAACGCATTGGCATAAATCCTTGTTAGAGCACCGTTATTACTAAAGTTGATGGTCTCTAAATAATGGTTAAATCTAAAGGCACTTGCAGCAATTTCTTGAACATCGAGTGGCAAGGTAAACTCAGGCTCACGAAGACCGCCTGGATAGGCAATGAGTCGTGTACCATCAAAGCTGTATAATACTCCGTCAACAGCTGTATAATAAAGATTCTCTGCGTCGACATCAAAGGCAATTAAGTTAACCATACCATTGAAGGCACTTATACCGATCGAGTGAACGGATTTAGGAATTCTCAAGGTTTCAAGTCTGTGCATCCAATGGAACGCATGATTACCAATAGTTGTTAAAGCATCAGGCAGGGTTAAAGCTTCAATCGATGTATCAGCAAAGGCATAGTCACCGATTGAAACAAGAAGCTCACCGTCATAATTAAACGTTTCTAAACTCCAGTTCCAAGCGAATGCATAATCTCCAATTTCACGGAGCTTACTGTTTTCAATAAAATTCACACGACGCAATGTATGCATATTCTCAAATGCACGTGACTGAATAACCTCAATATTATGGCCGATGGTCACTTCAATGACCTGTTGGTTATTTCTAAAGGCCCCTGAAGCAATTTCAGTAACCGGAACATTAACGCCTTCATTATCAATGGTGTTCTCTATTAAAATATTCGTCATCGGTGTCCCAAAGACCGTGCCATAAACCCACGCTTCTTCACCCATGATTAAGTAGCGAACTCCTTCATGCTCCACAAACACAACTGCCTCAGTATCCCAAATAACGGTTTTCTGATCGCTGTTCCATTGGGAACTCCAGGAACTTGGTAAAGCTTCTTCCGAAGCATAGGCTGTGAAAATTACTAGACTATGGTTTGCTTCAAAGACAATCGACTCACCGACATGGCTAACCGAGTCAGGAATGTATAAACTCATTAACTGGTAGCTTCGGGTGAAAGCATAATCGTCAATTCGCCTTAAGCCTTCAGGTAAAATAAGTTCTTTTAAATTCGTGTCGCCAAAGGCTACGCGTTCAATCGTATCTAGTTGACTTGTTTGATTGAAATTCAGTCTTTCTAAGTAACGATTACTTAAAAATGCATAGGTCTTAATCGTTTCCACACTATCTAAAACAGTATAACTAATATTCGGTCTAGCTCTTGGATAAACCACGAGTTCAGTCAAGTCAGCATTATGCAGTACCCCTTCGTGTGATTGGAACCAAGGATTACTCTGAGCCACATGAATAGCTTTAAGGTTGTGCATCCCTTCAAACACTCTTTGACCGATAAAACTAACTTGCTCAGGAATCGTGATTTCCGTAATATTATGGGCCCAGCTAAATGCACCATCACCGATATAGGTTAAAGAATCCGGCAGGTCAATCGCGGTGATTCTTACATTCGCAAAAGCGTACGCGCCAATAGACTCAAGCCTTGTTGAAGTCATGACGAATGTCTCTAATTGCCAGTTCCACGCAAAAGCTTGCCGGCCAATGACTTCGAGTTGGCTATCCTCTTCAAAGACAACCGCAGAAAGATTGCGCATGTCCTCAAAGGCTTGCGCCTCAATTTCACGTATGTTAGAACCGATTGTAATTTGAGTCACATGATTGTTTCGTCTAAATGCTGCGCCACTTATTTTAGTGACGGGAATACTTTCACCTTCGACGGTAATCTCATTTGGAATGACAAGATGGCTAATCGCATCCTCTGTGACAAAGCCGTATACCCAAGCTTCATCGTTGACAAGTAAATAAGATAAGATAGTATCTTGATAGAAATTAATGTTTGCACTTTCCCACATCACCATTTTTTGATCGCGATTCCATTGCTGAGACCAATTGCTTTGCACTGATTCTTCGTGATCAGTAAAGATAACCATTGATGAGTTTCCACCAATAAAGGCATCCATTCCAACAAAGAGTGTGGTATCCGGAATAAATACACTCGATAAACGGTGATTATGCGCAAACGCAAACTCACCGATATGGGTTAGACCCGGTGGCAAGATAATCGTTTGAATACCACTATGATTAAATGCGCGTCGTTCGATATGCGTCAACAGGCTTCCTTCTTCAAAACGCAGCGTATCAAGGCCTTGAACCTCCTCAAAAGCGCCCCGTTTTATCCGATTGACAAACGCCGGTACAACAAACTCATTCAGGTCTTTACCACTCGGATATTGCAGTAAATCAGTGAAACTAGCATTGTATAAAACGCCATCAAAACTCGCAAACACCGTATTGTTTGGATGGACTTCAATATGATTTAGCGAGCTGGTTCCTGCAAAAGCATAATCACCGATGGTATGGACGTTCATCGGAATATCGATGGTTCTTAACTCATGCATATAAGCGAAGGCATAACGACCAATACGTTCTAAGCTTTCAGGTAAATCGATGGTTGTCATCTGTGTATTGGCGAACGTGTAATCGCCAATTTGTCTTAACGTTTGGCTATCCATAGAGAATGTTTCAAGTTGCCAGTTCCACGCAAATGCGTAATCGCCAAGAATTTCAAGTTGACTTTCAGGTTCAAAATAGACACTTTCTAAATCCGGCATTTGCTCAAAAGCATTTGCTTGAATAACACGAACAGTATGACCAATAGTGATTGTGGTCACATTCGAGACATTTCTAAAAGCATTCGCCGCAATCACTCTAACTGGATAATACGTATCGTACTCAATATAACTTGGAATCACGATTTCATGACTCTCATTACGATTCGCTGAGAAGCCATAAAGCCACGCTTCATTATTAATAATTAAATAACGATAATCCGCGATTTCAATAAAGTTAACTTGACTGCTCCCCCAAACCACATTTCGCTGGTTAGGGTTCCACTCAGTATGCCAAAACAATCCCGGTGCGGTGTGTTCAGTGAAAATAACAACGGACTCACTTACATTTCTAAAGGCATCACGGCCAATCGTTGTGACCGTCAGTGGAATAAAGACATTTTTCAATTGATGATTCCAGGCTAACGCGGACCATTCTATGCGCTCTAAGCCACTCGGGAAAATAATCTCTTCAATTGATGTTGACTGAATCGCATTGTGTTCAACCACACGTAATTGACTGTTTTCAGTAAATACAAGACGTTTCAATCCATGAACATTTCTAAATGCAGCTTGGCCAATAACTTCGACACTATCGGGCACAGTAAATGTTTCAAGATGCTTCGCTCTTGGATAAGTAATTAAACGTGTCATCGAATGGTTATAAAGCACGTTATCCACTGCACGATAGAAATGATTGTTTTCATCGACCTCTATACGTTCTAAGCGACTCAAGTTTGAGAAGGCACCATAACCAATCTGTTCAACTGACTCAGGAATCATAATTTCTCGTATTTGTTGACTATGACTAAAGGCATACATCCCAATCGATATCACACTGTTAGGGATAACAAAGGTTTCAAGATTCGTACTATCAAAAGCGTAGTCGCCAATATGGGTTAAGGTTAAACCCGTATAATCAAAAATGCGCATGGTATAGTTATACGAAAACGCAAAGGCTTCGATTCTTTCTAACTGACTTCCCTCGACAAAGCGCACTTCTCTTAATGCGCTAAGTTCTTGGAACGCTTCTTCTTGAATGAAGCGGACGTTTTGCCCTATGACAACTTCTTCAATCACAGAGTTTCTTCTAAACGCCCGTGAACCGATGACGGTGATCGGGTAGTCAACGCCGTTATGTGTCAAAGTATCGTCAATGACGACATGTGTCTGATTGACGCCTGTTTTAAAACCTAAGAGCCATGCTTCATCACCCATAATAACATAACGGAAGTTCGCGTCTTCAACCATGATAAACCCTTGGCTATTCCATTGAACTTCACGATTTTGTGGATTCCATTGTTGGTTCCACGTTGCAGGCTGGTGTGAATGCGATGAATAAATGACTAAGGTTGAGGTGTGTTCTTGCTGGAAGGCAAACCAACCCATATGACTCACAGTACTTGGAATAAAGACACTAACTAAATAGCGGTTGTGCTCAAATGCTGTTGAACGGATGGTTCTTAATCCTTCTGGTAACCGAACTGAACGTAATCCCGTATCCGCAAAGGCCCCGCTTTCAATCGTATGAAGCTGACTGGTGTCACTAAAACTAATTTCTTCTAAGTAGTACGCGCCTCTAAAGGCATCTTCTGCGATCACTTCAACTGAATCAGGTAGCGTAAAGTGTGTTCCACTATTATTTCTTGGGAACACTAAGAGCGTCTTCATGTCTTTCGTGTATAAGACCCCATCCATCGCTGCAAAGTGCGCATTTTCAGTAGCGACAAGGACTGTCTCTAACTGCCACATATAGCGGAAAGCGCCGCGACCGATTGAGGTAACATTCTCAGGAATGGTTAATACTGATAAATCCGTACCCGCTAACGCATACTCTTCGATGCTGACTAGCGTGTTTGGCAAGACCATATTTTGAACTCTAGAATCGGCAAAAGCAAACATGCCGATCGTCTGTAATTGACTGTTTTCAGAGAAAAACACTGAGTCTAAGTTCCGGGTTTGCCTAAAGGCATTCCCATGAATGACTTGAACATTATCACCGATAGTGACTTCGACAAGCCATTGATTATCATGAAAAGCCCCTGCCGAAATTGAAGTTACTGGCACCATTTCACCTAAATGCTCAATTGTATTAGGGATAGTTAAATGGCTTTGATTAAAGTCATGGGTGACATCAAAGACACTGGCTTGCTCATCGATAATTTGGTAAATAATACCCTCATAAGAGACTAACGTTAGTGGTTCGCTATCCCACACGACTTCAATCGATTGATAAGCCCATGAAAAGTTCCACGTAACCGGACGAATGTCTCTTTCAACATAAATTACTAAGTAATCGTGGCCAAAATCAATCGCATGATTTCCCATCGTTAGAACACTTTCAGGGATAAACATAATATTAAGATTAGTGTTACCAACAATAGCATAGGATTCAATTGTCGTAAGGCTACTTGGGAACACTAAAGCATTGATGTTTGTGGATACAATCGCATGGCTTTCAATAAGTTCTAACTGACTGGTTGCGTTAAAAGCGAACCGTTGTAAGTTCCAAGCATTGGAAAAAGCGCCCGATGCAATGACTTGAACCTCATCAGGTAACGTGAAGCTCTGTGCAGTGAGTTGTGAAGGGTAGGCAAGTAAAACACGCATGTCAGCGGTATATAATACCCCTTCAACTGCTGTATAATATGCATTTTCCTCAGCAACCACAAAGCCTTGGTTATTCCACACATACTCAAAAGCATAACGGCCAATATATTCAACATTCTCAGGAATAAACACCGATTCTAAATGAGTACTACTAAACGCTCTTGTGGCAATTGTCTTCAAAGAACTCGGAAGATTAATCGATTCAAGAGCCGTGTTAAGGAAAGCTTTTTCTCCAATGGTTTCAAGCTCACTGTTGACTGAGAGATACACATTATGTAAATTCCATGCATTCTCAAATACACTCGGTCCAAGAACACGGATGGCGTCGGGTAAGTTAACACTTTGAAGTGTCTCATTATCCATAAATAATCGGGTTCCTAATTCGGTAACTCTATAGGTTTCACCGGCAAAATCAACCGTTTCAGGAATGACAATATTCTCAGTGGCGTTCGGGTGCAAGACATGAATAATGCGCACCTCGTTATTCGTTAAAAGGATATACCGATAATCATCATCTTCAAAAATGATGGGTGCTGAAACCCCATAGGTAACAGGATGGCGTTGATAATGTTCT
>SKFS01000105.1 GCA_007117885.1 Candidatus Izemoplasma sp. | reverse complement strand
TGTTTGGACTGAAAACCCCCTGCTTGATCCTCAAGCATTGCTGCAACCAATGCGGATTAAAGACGGTAAAAATCAATGGTATACACCGTTAAAACCGTTGTCTGTAAAGGTATTAGAACCAAGGTGCACAGAAATTAAGATTTGTGAAGGAAAATTCCATCAAGTGAAACGCATGTTTGAAGCGATTGGTCATCCTGTAGTTAGCTTGAAAAGGACAGCAATTCATCGCTTACAACTTGATGTTCCTGTGGGAGAGTATCGGTCTTTAAGTGAATCTGAAATTAGTGATTTAATACGATAAAAAAAGACGCTAGGCGTCTTCAATAATGGTTTTTAAGGCATCGATGGTCATATCGATGTCTTCTTTTGTATTTTCCGCACCAAACGAAAAACGGAGTGAGCCGTGGATATATGCTTCAGGAACATGGATAGCTTTTAAGACATGAGAAGGTTCAATATTACTCGAATCGCAGGCACTGCCTAAGGACACATAAATACCGTGTTGGTTTAACTCGAAGCTTAACCATTGTGCGTCGAGGTCTTTAAAACCAATATTGAGTATGTTTGGTAACCGTGGGTCGTTGAGTTGTGGTCCATTAAGAGAATACTCGATGCCACTATCATTAAGTTTTTGGATGAAGTATTCACTTAAGGATTGGCTATGATTAACGTTATCGGTATGGTTTTTATAGGCTTCCTCTAAAGCCACTTTGGTGGCGACTAATCCGGCGAGGTTTTCCGTTCCAGAACGTTTTTCATACTCTTGTTTTCCGCCATGGATTAACCGATCAAAACTAGCAAGATCGTTTGCGATTAAGATGCCGACACCGCGTGGACCGTGAAACTTATGGGCAGATAATGAGATGAAATCAACCTTGAGTTGATTAAAGTCAATCGCTTGATGTAGAGGGACTTGCACCATATCTAAATGAATGAGTGCTGCGCTGTTTTTAACGGTGTTAATAATTGCCTCTAAGTCTTGAAGAGTGCCAACTTCGTTATTTCCATAGATGATTGAGACGAGAGAAGTATCGACGGTTAAAGCCTCACTTAAGGCGGCGATGTCAATGCGGCCTTTTTCATCGGCGGGGAGGATAACGACATCAGCGCCTTTACTCTGTAAATAGCGCATGGTGTTTAAGCTTGCGTGGTGTTCAACACGGCTTGTGATTAACCGTTTTTCTGGGTGTTTTTGGTAGACACCTTGAATCGCTAAGTTGTTGGCTTCTGTGCCTGAACCTGTCATAATTAACTGACGTTTATCACAACCTAAAAGCGCGGCGATTTGAGCCTTAGTTTGATTCATTAGCTTACGGGCTTCAATTCCTACATGGTGTAAGGAAGAGGGGTTGCCGTATACATCACGCATCGTATCGTGCAGGGCTTGTAAGGCTTTAGGGTGAATTTTAGTGGTCGCGGCAGTATCAAAGTAAGGCATAGTATCACACTCATTTCAGTGTTATTGTGAGGTCGTCTAAAGCAGGGAAATCTAAAAATGAAAGTGTTTCTTGATGGTCTTTCACGTCAAGGGGTGACGTGGTATTTAATAACTTTAATAAGTCATCAACAAAGTGCTTAATCACATACGATGTATGAATAATACAGGGATCGTCGTCATCAAAAAGCTCGATACTTTTGTCGATAATCGCCGATTTTTTTATCGGCATATTCATCATTTTTCCTTTAAATAAGACATCATCTTTTGATGCAATTATAATTTTCTTTTTCATAGTATAAACCACCTATAGATAAGATCAACAAACGTTAAGTTAAAGAGCGTGAGAACAAAGTAGATGGCCATCACAAAGAAGAAGATGGCAGTGATGAGTTTAATCGTTGACAAATGCTCACGAACAAAGTTTGCGACACCAACGACAGAACGGGAGGTAATCGCAATTAAGGCAATGAGTATGAGCGGTAAAATGAACATAATGTTAAAGACAAGCAAGAAGCCGATTTCACGTAAAGAAATGATTCCTTGTGCGAGGTTTTGTTCAAGGGAAGCAAGCAAGACAAAGTAGATTTGTCCTGTGCAAGCGGCTTCGGTGATGCCGACGATGATTCCAATGAAGAACGGTACAAAAACAATGAGAACGGTTTGTTTAAACGAGCTTTCTTCATTATGAATCACTGCGGTAAACCGTTGCATAATGCGTTTGTTTAAACTTTGAATGTATTTCGGTAATTGATTTTTGACTTTCTCATACGCTTGATTACGGGTCACTAAGTAATCATAAAAGGTTAAGACAAAGAGGATTAGACACAGTAAAGCGAAGAAGATATAAAGTCCTATCGAGAAGTTCACAAAAGCGTTTCTCGAAATATTGAGTAACGACAATATACCCATGCCGATAAAGAAGTAGGTGACAAAAATCGCGCCGATATAACTAATGCTCACTGTCAGCATCACCCGTAAGTTCTTAGTAAAGCCAATCATAGAAATAAACATCAACAACATGGCAATCGCACACGGGTTAATCCCATCGATCAAGCCAAGCAACATGACGTAAAGTAACCCACTAATGCCCGCGATTTCCCGTGGCGCAAAATCACTAATATCTCGAAGCGGTGATTGGGCACTCGCTTGAATACTGCCATCGTTAAAGGCTACTGAGATGGTGTTGTAACCACGATAATAGTCATTACCCGCAAAGATAATCCCGACCGCTCTACCGCCGATGGCTGGGACACGGTAAACAGTGATGTAAGCATAGGCTTCATCATAATCGTCTTGAAAGTTTAAGACACGAACGTGAATGCCTTGTTCTTGAAGACGTTCAATGTAGCCTGCGTTGCGAATTCTTTCACAATCGCTGCAGTTTGGGTCATCAATATAGACAATTTCTCCTAGCGATTCAGCTTCAGCTAAGACGGGCGTCGTTGTAAAGCTGAAAAGGAGAAATAATATAAGTGTAAATGTGATCGATAGATGGCGCATATAAAGCTCCTCAGTGTCGGATTTAATACGTCCTTATTATAGATTTAATTCACGATAAAGTCAAACAAACAGGGTACTCTTTTGCTTTCTATATAAGCGGTTTATGATATAATGAGTCTAGGTGATTTTAATGAACAGTGAAACGGTAAAATACATGGATGCGTTTATCGAAGAAGTGAAACAACATTCATCCTATAAAACACTCATTCGGCTGAATCAAGCAATGCGTGAGGATGAACAGGTTTTAACAGCGATAGAACGTTTTAAAGAAGCCGAGAAAAGCTATCGGGAAGCACAGAAGTATGGCGAGTATTATCCTGATTATAAAAAGCTCAAAAAAGCGTTTATAGAAGCGAAAACAACGCTCTATACCCATCCTATCGTCAACGCCTATAAAGAGGCTGAACGCGCGCTTGAAGATCTTTTAGATGCTTCAGCGTTCAAGCTTTGTGAAAGTATTTCTGATCGGATTATGGTCAAGACACGCCTACCGATTCCGCGAAAAAAAGGAGGAGTATCATGCTCAGTCGACAAAGTTTAATCGTTTATTTCCGCAACCCTAAAGTATTAAAACAGCTAAAGCGTTTTGGTAATGTGGCGTACTTCCATAAAAAGAGAAAGTATGCGGTAATCTACGTAAACGGCGATCAAGTGACGGCCATTGTCGAAGAACTTAGGAAGTTTCGTCATGTACGTAAAGTTGATGTTTCTCAACTGGATTTCTCGATGTATGACATTGATTTCAATGTTAAGTAAAAAACCTTGACAGATAGGTTCTACTATGGTACACTTGTGAAGGATAATTTAAGGAGGAATTCAATATGGCAGTAAAACTACGTTTACAACGTTTCGGAACAACTAAACGTCCCTACTATCGCTTGGTTGTTGCTGACTCAAGAAATAAACGCGATGGTCGTTACTTAGAGATTATTGGGGCATACGATCCAACGAAAGAACCGACAGTCATTGAGATCGATGAAGAACGCGCGTTAGATTGGCTATCTAAAGGTGCGCAACCAACAGATACAGTGAAAAATCTCTTAACGAAAAAAGGGATTTATGCTAAAGCACGTCAAAACCAAAGCAAGTAAAGGATGATTAATGTGGCTGTAAACTATGAAAAAATGATTAAAGACTTAGTCACGCCATTAGTAGTGCATCCCGAAGATTTAGAAGTGAAGAAGTTATCGGATGATGGTCAGATGATTACAGTTCAAATCTTCGTTCACCAAGACGACTTAGGTCGAGTCATTGGAAAAAACGGTCGAATCGCTAATGCGGTCCGGACAATCGCTTATGCGAGTGCTTCTCGCGAGCATAAGAAAATAACCATCAATATTGATGCTTTTTAAAGCGGTTTCGGTGACGAAACGGCTTTTTTTCTAGATTATAATACTTTTTGGAGGCATTATGAACACCTTACAAGTGGAAAATATTCGCAAAACGTTTAGATTATCAAAAAAACAACGTAAGATTGAACAAACCGATCTCAAGAAAAAGGTCGCGGTTGACGATGTGAGTTTTACCGCCAATCCAGGAGAAATCTTTGGCTTACTAGGACCCAATGGTGCCGGTAAAACGACAGCGTTACGCTGTATTGCTACCTTGATTAAACCCGATCAAGGTGACGTCTATGTCGGCGATTACAGCGTCTTAAAAGAAAGCAGCGAAGTGCGGAAAAACATCGCCTTTTTAACGAACGAGTTAAAGCTTGAGGACCATTTTACGCCGAATTACTTATATCGCTACTTTTCGCGCTTACACGGTGTCGATGAAACGGTCATTGAAGAACGTAAAGAACGACTATTTAAGCGTTTTGGTATCGACCGCTTTGCAGAAGTCAAAGTTGCCGATTTATCGACAGGAATGAAGCAGAAGATTTCATTGGCTATTTCCTTAGTCCACGATCCTAATTTTATTGTTTTTGATGAACCGACCAATGGGTTAGATGTGCTCACGGCTAAAACAGTGACCGATTACTTAGTGGAAATGAGGGAACAGGGGAAAACGGTCATCCTGTCGACCCATATTTTAAGTGTTGTTGAAAAGCTTTGTGATCGTGTCGGCATTATTATTGATGGCAAGCTTAAAGCGTATGATACGTTAGAAAACGTGAAAAAGCAATCGAGTGATGGAGAGTTAGAAACCTTGTTCTTTGATTTTGTGAAAGAAAGTTTAGGTGAGGACCATGCGTAATATAATGACGATTATCCGTAAGGAGATTTACCGTGTTGTTAGTGATATGCGCTTAGTTGTGATGGTGTTTTTATTACCGGGATTATCGATCTTCTTGATGTATACTTTAATGGGGAACGTAATGCAAGACCAAGTCACTGCCATTCAAGAACATCAGATTATTTTATATGAAAGAAATATGCCTGACAGTTTAAAAAACCAGTTAATCGGTCTTGATCTTGGTGACGATCGTGTTTTAAACATTGAAATTCATGAAGCGAAGGATGCGGACACAGTTTTAGCGGATCGTGTACGTGAAGGCGACATCGATCTTGTCTTGTTGTTTGATGAAAACTTTGAGGAAGCTATCCTGCATTATCAGTCGATGGCGTTACCGCAACTGAAAGTCTTTTATAATTACGGACGACAACAATCAAACTTTAGCTACAACCAAGTGATGAGTGTTGTGCGTGCCTATGAAGAAAGCGTGAGAATTAGTCGCTTAGAAGACCCTGAGTATTACTTTGTCTTCCATACGGCGTTCGCTGAAAATACGGTCGATGAACGTCAAATGGCAGGGCAAGGATTAGCGATGTTGATGCCGATGTTAATTGTCATTTTCTTGTTTGCCGGGGCGATGAGTATCGGTCCCGATGCGATTGCTGGTGAAAAGGAACGAAATACGTTTGCAACATTACTGATTACGCCGACAAAACGCAGTGAAATTGCTTTAGGTAAAGTGATTAGTTTATCGCTTTTATCGTTAGCGAGTGCGATTTCTGCGTTTATCGGGATTATTTTGAGTTTGCCGAACTTAATGATGTTAGAAAATGGCGCAGGAGAGCTCAATATTTATCGCTTTAGTGATTATTTATCGATTCTATTTGTCTTGATGGCGACGGTGCTTTTAATCGTTGGCTTAATTAGTGTGATCAGTGCCTATGCAAAAACGATTAAGGAAGCTTCGATGTTAATTATGCCGTTTTACTTTATTACCTTAATTGTCGGTATTGTTACGTCATTTGGTGCTGAGCCAAATCAGGCGTTCCTTGTGCATTTGATTCCGATTTATGGTGCTGTGAATCTTTTATCGGGCATTTTTGTTTTTGATTGGTCGATGCTAAATTTAATTACCGTAGGTGTAAGTTCTGTCATTTATACGGCAGTGTTTGTTTATGTCCTTAATTGGATGTTTAATAATGAGAAAATTATGTTTCAAAAATAGGGGGTAATTGCATGCAATATATTCCAATTGGCCGCATCACGAATGTCCACGGTATTAAAGGGGCCTTAAAAATTAAAACCGATTCTGATTTTAAGGCGACCCGTTATCAAAGTGGACGGCGACTTTATATTGAAAATCAACCGGCACCGATTGCGGTGACGGTTAAAAGCTATTTTGAAAAGAAAGGCTTTGATATTGTACGTTTTGAAGAATTTGAGACCGTGAATCAAGTTGAGATTTTTAAAGGAAGAAACCTTCTCGTTCACGAAAGCGACCGCGAAGCACTTTTAGACGATGAATTTTATTACGACGATTTAATCACGAAAAGTGTCTATATTAAAAACCAAGAAATCGGTGTCGTTAAGGAAGTTAGAGAGTTTCCTCAAGCGGCGATGCTTGTTATTGAAACCCCGAGTCAAAAACGGGTATTAGTGCCTTTTTTAAAACGCTTTGTGACGTCGGTTAAAGACGGACGCATCGATTTGGTTGATGATGCTGAGGAGCTCTTATGAGAATTGATGTGTTGACACTCTTTCCAGGGATGATTTTACCGGTCATTAAGGAATCGATTATCGGTCGTGCTATTAGCGAAGGTAACGTGACCATCAATGTCATTGATTTCCGTGATTTTAGTACCAATAAACATCAAAAAGTTGATGACTATCCGTTTGGTGGTGGGGTCGGCATGGTTTTACAAGTTGAGCCGATTGTTCGTGCACTGCGGTCGATTGAAGGCTATCAAGAAGCACTTAAAATCATTACAACACCCCAAGGTGAAACCCTGCATCAATCGCTCTCAGAATCGTTTTCCCATCAGGACCACTTAATTATTTTATGTGGTCATTACGAAGGGTTTGATGAGCGTGTGCGCGATTATTTTGATTGTGAGGTTTCGATTGGGGATTATGTTTTGACCGGTGGCGAGTACGCGGCCTTAGTCATTATCGATAGTGTGATTCGTTTACGACCTGGTGTTTTAAATAAGGATGAATCCCATCAAGACGACTCATTCAGTGAAGGGTTACTCGAGTACCCACAGTACACGCGTCCTCGTGTATTTGAAGGAAAAGACGTGCCTGAAGTGCTGCTTTCAGGCAACCACCAAGCGATTAAGGCGTGGCGTGATCATGAGCGGCTCAAACGCACTAAAGAACGTCGTAAAGATTTATATGACCGCTACATTAAACGCCATAAGTAACGCGGGTTAGGAGGGGTTTATGTTAGTCCTCGATAAAGTTTCTATTAATTTAACAAAAGAAGATCATCGCCTTGTCGATCATCTTTCTTTTACGCTTAACCCTGGCGACAAGTATGCCATTATTGGTCATGAAGGTACCGGTAAAAGCACGGTTTTAAAAGAGCTTGCAGGTGTTGAACCTCTTGATTATATAGAGAGGCAAGGGACGATAATCTGTCAAGGAAAAATCGGCTACTTAGACCAAGACATTAAAGCACAGTGGCAAGACTGTGATGTTGAGAGTTTTTTCTTAAAAGAGACACCCAGTGCTGCCATCAACCCGGATTATTATCAGTCATGGCATCGCATTGCGGCATTACTAGAAGACGTAGGTTTTTCACAAGAAGCGTTTAGTTTTGAGAAAAAGCTCAGTGATTTTTCTGGCGGTGAAGTGATCAAATTAGGCATTGTTCGCTTGCTTTTTCATGACTATGATTTATTTTTACTCGATGAACCGACCAACGATCTTGATTTCCCGACGATTGCCTTTTTAGAACAGTTTATGCTGACTGAATCCCGTCCGATTCTCTTTGTTTCTCACGATGTCCGTTTACTCGAACGGGTCGCGAATGGGATTATTCACATTCAGCGGACGCACAAACATACCGATGCCCAAACGTACTTTGAAAAAATCTGCTACGCAGACTATCGCGATTTACGGGAAAAACACTATCAATCGCGTTATCAAATCGCTGTCAAAGAGCGGCAAGATCATCAACGTAAACTCGCCCGTTGGCGGGCGATTTACCAATCCGTTGAGCACGCTCAAAACCAAGCGGTCAGAACACCATCCACGGCTCGTTTATTGAAAAAGAAGATGAAAACGATGAAGGCGCAAGAACGGCGTCTTGATAAAGCCGAAAAGACGATGACAGCGATTCCAGAAAAAGAAGAGGGTATTGAGATTTGGTTTGATAAAAGTGTTGCTTTGCCGGCGAAAAAACGGGTGATGGACTTTACGTTAGAAGCCTTAACCATTGCGGACCGACAGCTCTCAGGACCGATTGACTTTACGGTTATGGGTCAAGAAAAAGTCGTGATTACTGGACCGAACGGTTCAGGGAAAACGACACTTTTAAAAGCCATTTATCGCGCCTTCAACGGCCGCGATGATATTTCAGTCGGCTATATGCCGCAAGATTACCACCATCTATTCACCCATCAAACTGTGCTCGAGTTTTTAGCGGTAGAATCCTCAAAAGAGGCCGAAGCGAAAGCTCGAAAAATGTTAGGGGCACTTCAGTTTGAGCGCGAAGAAATGGTGAAACCGACAGTGGCTTTAAGCGGTGGTCAAAAAGCAAAACTGTATTTCTTAAAGATGGTTCTTGATCAAAACAATGTGTTGCTTCTCGATGAACCAACCCGGAACCTCTCACCGCTAAATATGCCAGAGATTGCTCGCTTGCTTAAGGAGTTTCAAGGTTCGATTATCGCAGTAAGTCATGATCGGGCCTTTATTGAAGCGGTTTTTGATACGATGGTTCACCTCGATAAAAACGGCTTAAAAAAAGTCTAAAAATAACGATTAATTGTTGCATCGAATGATGAACTATGATATAATCATGTTCGCTGTTAAATCAACGTGTTCCGCTGGATAACTCTATGAACATAAGTTTGTTAAAGGAGTGATACCATGTCTCAAAATCTTATCAGCGAAGTAACTCAAGAGTACTTGAAGCAAGATGTGCCTTCTTTTAGACCCGGAGATAACGTTAAAGTCTCGGTTAAAATTAAAGAGGGAGCGCGCGAGCGGATTCAGATTTTCGAAGGGCTCGTCATCAAACGTCAAGGAAGTGGTGTATCCGAAACATTTACGGTACGCAAAATTTCCTACGGTGTTGGGGTTGAAAGAACCTTCCCTGTTCATGCACCGTCAATCGAAAGTATTCAAGTAACTAGAAGAGGTAAAGTCAGACGGGCTAAGTTGCATTATATTCGTGGACTTTCTGCCAAAGCATCACGTATTAAAGAACGTCGATAAGAAGAGTCTTTTAATAAGGCTTTTTTTATTCTATAAGATTTACAGCTAAACTGTTTGAAAACATTTTCATAAGGTGCTATAATATTTTAGAAAGCAGGTGGTTATATGAGCAAAGCGACAATTTATGATGTAGCCGGTGCGGCACGTGTTTCCTTAGCGACCGTTTCTCGTGCGATTAATAATCCTGAGAAAGTCAAACCTGAAACCCGTGAGCGTGTCCTTCGTGTCATTGAAGAATTAGGCTATAAGCCAAATGCCTTTGCGAAAGGATTAGCGAGTCGCAAATCGACAACGGTCGCGGTGATTGTGCCGGATATGAGCCGGGCATCGATCGCTGAAATGATGAATGGAATCGCCGATATTGCGCGAGTTTATAAGTATGCGATACTGCTTTATATTCTTGACCATGAAGAAACACCTGAGGAAGACATTCTTAAAGAAATCGTGGCCGCTCAAGTCGATGGTATTTTATACTTAAACGATGAAATTACTGAAAAACAACATGAGTTTTTATTGAAAATTAAGAATGAGTATCAAATCCCACTGGTCTTAACGAATACGATTTATCCGGGAAGCGATGAGATACCGAGTGTCTCAATCGATTATGAGAAAGCCGGCTATGAAATTACTAAAAAACTGATTGAGGAAGGACGTCAAAACGTCTATATGGTCTCAACGGTACGCAAATATATGGTTAACGATCAAAAAGAAGCAGGGTATTTACGGGCGATGAGTGATGCCAATCTGACGCCAAGAATTATGCGTACCTCAGGGCGAATCTCGATTAATACGGAACATTTTAATGAGTATTTTAAAGATCATCGGGTGGATGGCATCGTAGCTGTACGTGATTCCATCGCGGTGTCGTTTATGAATGTGGCCCGAGAAAACCACGTGAGAATTCCCGATGATATTAGTGTTGCCGGATTCCAAAACACGAAATATTCTTTACTCGCACGACCACAGTTAACCTGTGTTGACGTACCGATTTATGATATTGGTGCTGTCGGGATGCGTTTGTTGACAAAACTGATGAACCAAGAAGAAATTAGTGAACGTAGAATTAAGTTAGAACACAGTTTAGTGTCACGAGAGTCAACCTTAAATAAAAACTAAAAACGATGAATAAGAGAAGTAATGTCACCGCTTTTTTAAAGAGACTTGGTGGAGGGTGTAAACCAAGAAAAGCGTACATGAAATACACTTAGGAGTTGCCGTAAGGCCGGTTGAACCGTTATCCAGTTAAGCGCTCAAAAGAGAAAAAAGGTGGTACCGCGGAGTTATTCGTCCTTTTATGGTGCCACCTTTTTATATAGGAGATGATAGTATGACAATTATTGAAGAACTAAAATACCGTGAACTGCTTTATGCAGTCACCGATGAAGAACTAGAAAAACGCTTAGAAAATGAAACAATGACTTTTTACTTTGGGGCAGATCCGAGTGGGGATAGTTTGCATGTTGGACACTTAGTTGGTTATTTGGTTGCCCGAAGACTGACAGAAAGAGGCCATCGGGCGATTTTACTCATCGGTGGTGGCACAGGGTTAATCGGTGATCCGAGTGGAAAAAGTGAAGAGAGAAACTTATTAACTTTGGAAGAAACGATGAAAAATGCTGAGAGTTTGGCTGCTCAAGCGCGAACGATTCTTCCTAACGCGACCATTGTGAACAATTATGATTGGTTAAAGAATTACGATTTGTTTCGTTTTTTACGCGACATCGGGAAACACTTTGGTCTGAACTATATGCTCGCTAAAGACTCTGTGAAAAGTCGCCTAGAACAAGGCATTAGCTTTACTGAATTTAGTTATCAAATCATCCAATCGATAGATTTTTTAGAACTCTACCAAAGTCATAACTGTCGACTTCAAATCGGAGGACAAGACCAATGGGGAAACATCACTGCAGGACTTGAACTGATTCGTAAATCCCTTGGAAGTGACCATAAAGCGTATGGGTTAGTTATTCCTTTAATAACCAAAGCGGATGGTTCTAAGTTCGGTAAGACTGCAGGGGAAGCGGTTTGGCTTGATCCTAAGCGCACAACACCCTATGAGTTTTATCAATACTGGTTAAACCTTGATGATCAGGAAGCGAATCTACGGATAAAGCAGTTTACATCGCTATCAAAAGAAGCCATATCAACGATTCAAGAGGCAATGCGTGAAACGCCGCATTTACGTCATGCACAAAAAGCCATTGCGGAAGAACTGACGGCGTTAATTCACGGTGATGAGGCGTTAAAACAAGTTCAGAAGATCTCGAATGCATTGTTTTATAACGATGTAAAAGGACTCTCCCTTGCTGAAATCGAAATGGGCTTTAAAGGCGTCAAAAGCATTGCGGTTGATGAGGATATTGCCTTAGTCGATGGACTGATTGAAGTCGGTCTTGCAAGCAGTAAACGTGAAGCGAGAACGTTCATAAAACAAAACGCGATCGCTGTTAACGGTGAAAAAGTCAGCGATGAGGATGCGCTAATAAAAAAAGTCTCAGCATTGCATGAGACATACTCAATTATTAAACGTGGAAAGAAACTATACGGTGTGATTAAACATCAATAAAGGTGCAAAAAAATGCACCTTTTTTTTAACATTCATTCGCGTGCGCATAGGCCACTTGATAGATTTCTTTAATGTGATCATCTTTTAAGGAGTAGAATATATTCTTCCCTTCTCTTCGTGCCTCGACAATGTTTTGATCGCGCAGGAGTTTGAGTTGATGTGAAATCGAAGATTGACTCATATGCAACGTTTCCGATATCTCTTGGACACAAAACTCCCCTTCGATTAATAAGGCAATCATTCTTAAGCGTGTTTGATCACTGAAAATTTTAAACAAACGGACCGTTTCTTGAATTTTTTGGAGACTTGTTTTCATAGTTTTTTCGCTCGCTTTCCATAGATTAATCGTAAGGCATTCATTACGGCAATCATCGTAATCCCTACATCCGCAAAAATCGCTTGAAGCATCGTGGCTTGACCGAAACCGGCTAAAATGAGGAAGGAGAACTTAACACCGAGGCTGAGAACAATGTTTTGAAGGACAATCGCTCGGGTGCGATTGGCTAAAGTAAAGGCTTTATCAACAGTTTTTAAGTCGTCATCCATAATAATAACATCGGCGACATCAATCGCTAACTCACTGCCGTGGCCCATCGCGACCCCAACATCAGCAATTTTCAAGAGTGGCGCATCGTTGATGCCATCACCAATATACATTTTTGGTCCTTTTGAGGGAATATTTTCAAACTCAGTAACCTTTTCATCGGGGAGTAAACCATGGCGGTAGTCAATGCCACCGACTTCGTAGGCGACTTCGCTAGCGGTCTCTTTATTATCCCCCGTCAACATAACAATACGGTAGCGTCTTAATAGTTTTTTGATGACGTCAATCGAAGACGATTTAATTTGATCTTTAATAACAATTTGACCGAGGTATTTACCATTCTTTGCGACAAAGACATTCGTACCTGCAGTATCTTTCGCATCGTCAACACGGATTTTCTCACGTCTCAAATACTTTTTTGAACCGGCTAAAATTATCCCTTCACTCGAAAGGCCTTTTATGCCTAAACCAGGCGTTTCTTGTATATCACTTAACGGTTCCATTGGGCCATCATACGCCATCACAACACTTTGAGCAATCGGATGATTCGAGTATTTCTCAATGCTGGCCGCAACCGCTAAAGCCTCCGGACTCGTATAGCCATCGACAACGAAATTACCGTGGGTTAACGTGCCGGTTTTATCAATGCCGATGACGTCAACTTCATGCATCATATCTAAAAAGTTTGAGCCTTTAAAAAGAATCCCTTTACGTGCACTTGAGCCAATGCCCGCGTAGTAAGAAAGCGGGATTGATAAAACGAGCGCACAGGGACAACTAATAACTAAGAACGTCGCCGCTCTAAATATATAATCTTCATAGTTCGCGGGATTAAAGTACGTTGGAATCGCAACCATTAAGAGCGCTGCGATGGTCACGACTGGGGTATAGTACTTCGCGAACTTAGTAATAAAATTCTCTGTTTTTGAACGCTTCGTTGTCGCGTTTTCAATCATATCGATAATTTTCGCGATTGTTGATTCTTGGTATTCCTTAGCGGCGCGGAGTTCAATGACATTGCCGACATTCAGATTACCACTTAAGATGTATTGGCCTTCACTCACATCTTGCAGTTTCGATTCACCGGTGAGTGCACTCGTATTAAGTGAGGTCTTGCCACTAACGATGATGCCATCGACAGGGATCTTTTCACCGTTTTTCACGAGGATAATATCGTTTTTCTTTATCGACATCGGATCTTTAATAACCCACTCATCATTATCTAAAACACTGACAGCTTCGACTTTGAGATCGATCAATGAACTAATTTCTTTTTTCGATTGTTCGACCGCGCGATGCTGGAGATGCTCACCGAGTGTGTAGAAAATAATGACCGCAATCGCTTCATAAGGTTTACCAATACTCATGGCTGCCATCGTAGCCACAAGCATTAACACATTTTCGTTAAAAAACTGTAGGTTTCTTAAGCCCCTTAATGTCGCAAAACCGATTTTATGCGCGATCAGGAAATACCCTGCCCAATACAAGGGATTAATCCGCACTAAGTTGAAGTAATGGACGAGGCTTTCGCCGGATAAGAAGACAGCAAGCCCTAAAAAGATAATCCAGTTCGCACGAAAAAACCCTACTTTGATCGTGGTGTGTCGACGTTCATATATATACGTTGTGACACCCGTTTCGATACGATCAACAATAGCACGGATATCGACAATATGCTGGTTTTCTTGATAGTCATCGGTGACATCAATCAGCATTGTTTGATTCGTGAAATTAAAGGTCGCGTTTTCAATATAGGGTAGTTTGACAAGTAATTCTTCAATCTTTCTTGTGCACGTTGCGCAGGTTAAGTTTTTCATCACGATTTTCTTAATCATTGGGTCACCTTCTCAGTAGGTTCATTTTATATGATTAGCGGCTCATATGTCAAGCCTTTTTACCCTGTGATTGTAAAAAGTGATAAAGCGTGGTATGATATCTTCAATCGGAGGTGAAAGGCATGGATTTTTTAGATTATGTTAGAGAGCACAGTCAAGAGATTATTGAGGAAACAAAAGCATTGTTAAGGATACCTAGTGTCTTAGATAAATACGATCCTAAAAGTGATAAACCTTTTGGTGAAGGGATTTATGAAGCGTTAATGCATGTTTTGAATCGAGCAAAAACCGATGGGTTTATTACAAAGAATATTCGTAATTATGCCGCCCACATTGAGTACGGTGAAGGGGAAGAGTTGTTGGGGATTCTTTGTCACTTAGACGTTGTTCCCCCAGGGGATTATTGGAGCCACCCACCCTTTCAGCCCATCGTGAAAGACGGTAAGCTCTATGCGCGCGGTTCAAATGACGATAAAGGACCGACGATGGCTGCTTATTTTGCGTTGAAGTTTTTAAAGGATTTGGATGTTAATTTAACCAAACGCGTGAGAATTATTTTGGGGACCGATGAAGAAACCGCATGGCGCGGAATTCAAGAGTATTTCAAGACAGAAGAAATGCCTACGATCGGTTTTGCACCGGACGCTTCGTTTCCACTCATCTATGGTGAAAAAGGCATTTGGACCTTTGATATAGAAGGGATACCTTCCAAAGAAAGTCCACTGAAGACGTTTAAATCGGGAGAACGCTACAATGTGGTGCCTGATTATGCTGAATGCACCCTCGATATAAACCTCCAAGAGGCCTTTTCTACATTTTTAAAATATCACGGTTTTAAAGGCGAGTACGTTGAAGGAAAATACATTGTCCACGGTAAAAACGCCCACGCCATGCAACCGTATTTAGGTGTTAACGCGGCATTTATATTAAGCCGTTTTCTCAGTGAACACATCCGTGATCCCTTTATTGACTTTATTCAACAGTACTTATCATTCGATTGTTTCGGTGAAAAACTAAAACTCGATTATAAAGATAAAGAAATGGGCGATTTCACCATTAATGCAGGGATTTTTGAGTACGCTGAAGGCATCGCGAAAATCGGTGTAAACTGTCGATATCCCAATGGCTTTGATTTGACTAAAGGCCAAGCGAATGTCGAGCAAGCCGCGAAGAAACTTGGCTTGACCTATCAGTTTAAAGGAGACATACCTATTCACTATGTTAAACCCGATGATGCGTTGATAAAAACGTTGATGAATGCTTATCAAAAAATCACCAATGATTACGAATCAAAACCGTATACAATTGGTGGTGGAACGTATGCTAGAGCGCTGGATAAAGCGGTGGCTTTTGGTATGACGATGCCTGGTCGGAGCGATGTTGCTCACCAAGCCGATGAGCATATTTTTATCGAGGATTTGATTGAAGCAACGGCGATTTACATGGAGGCGATTTACGCGCTTTGTCATGATTAGTATTGTATTTCAAAGGGAATAATGGTATAATTTTGGAAGCGTTTTCTTAATGTAATAGAGGTGTTACCATGCTATTAGATAAAACCATTCTACCGATTATTAGTGAAGTAAAATCAATTTTTCAGGCAAACATTATCGATTTTGCGATTCTTAATGATGAGGGATACCGCTATACCCATTCAAACAAAGTCTTTCAATATAGCATTGAAATTATTCGTAAGCTCGATGCCTTGAAAGAACAAGGTTTGCCTTACGCAGAACTCTTCATCGAGAGCTATCATACGATGGTTTTTTATGATTTAGATCATCGTTACTTTGTGGTGATGGTTGAAGACAGTAAACACGATACGCCTTTAAGCGATTTTCATCATCGTCTTTTAGAGGTATCGTTTTTTGATAATCATCTAAACCTATTTTTAAAGTATGGGGCAAAAGAAGATTACGCGTTAGTAGTGACTGATTTTGATGGTCGCGTTCAGTCGATGAATCAGTACGCTGAAGCGATTTTCAGTTCTGAAGTTAACGACTTCAAAGCACTTCAAACATACATTCATGAAAAAGCCGATCTCAATCGCCTTTTTCATGAAGTAAAGACCGATAGTATTAATCAAAGTTATACCGTTACTACGTTAGGGGGATTACGGTTTATGCTCAACGCCTATGTTGAACCAAAACTCTCCTTAATAACGTTTATCTTTACCCTCGATGCCCACGCATCTTTTTACACCAATCTTTTACGGGGATTTGATTTTTTACGTTTTGGCGTTGCCCATTTTGAACTTGTTGAAGAAGACGGTGTCGTGATTGATGCACGAATTTTATACACCAATCTTCACTATGCCACAATGATGGGGATTCACTTAAGTGATCGTATCGGTAAACGGATTTTTGAATTGTATCCGGATTATGATGAAAAACGTTTTAATCGGTATAAAGATGTCGCTTTAGGGGCACCAAACTTAAGTTTTGAAGAGCATGTCCCGCAACTTGATAAGTACTTAGAAATTTACTGTTATTCGCCACGAAAAGGCGAGTTTGTCAACTTATATTACGATACCTCACATCTTTATATTGCGAAAGAGAGTGAGCAATATCAAATCGATAAAATCCGTATGATGAGCACATTTGCAGCCATGGGATTTTTCGAAATAAACGTTCAGGAAAAAACTTTTAAAAGCGATCAATACGTCCGCGATTTATTCCAGCAACCCGCGCTGGATTATGAAACCTATCGAACTGTGTTTAAATCGATTATTGACACCGAGGATAAGGCCGATATCTATGCAAAAAATGCCCAACTCCTAAGCGGCGATATTCAGGAGGGATCTGCCCGTTTTAAGGTTCACATTAACGGTCAGGAGAAGTACTTAGAGTACTATTTAAAAGTTTTAAAAAAGGATGCTCAAAACGTTAAACCGATTTCAATCTTAGGTTTAGTCCGCGACGTGACTACTGAGGAACAATCGAAAAGACAAGTTGAATTTTTTGCCAATCATGATGCCCTCACAAAACTTTACAGCCGTTACCATTTTAACCAAAGGATAAAAACGCAGGATATTGTCCTGCCAATGAAGATTGCATTACTTGATTTGGATGGGTTAAAAACGGTGAATGATATTTTGGGACATTACGCTGGAGATCGAGCCATTAAAGCGTTTGTCGAGATTATTAATACCGTTTATGCAAAGGATTATGTGGCCCGGGTGGGTGGCGATGAATTTGTGGTACTCTTTGAAGACGAAAATCAAAACAGTGCTGAAAAAGAGCGTCTGCTTAAAGAAAAGTTAAGTCAAAGCCTCCGTTTTAATATTCCCTTTTCTGTCAGTGTAGGTTATGCTTTAGTGAACCAGGCAGATGGCTTTAAGGAAGCACTCCTGTTAGCTGAAGACGAAATGTATAAGCAAAAACTGTTTCAACGTCAGAAGCGCAAGCGTGAAACACTGGCGATTTTAGAACGTGAAGTCCACCGAAATGAACCAGACATCGTTGCGCATATTGCGGCCTTAGAAGCGTTAGCGATTCCGTTGATGAAAGCATTAAACTATACGCGGAATGAAGACGTAAAAACGATGAAGTCGATCGTTCGTTACCACGCGATTGGTCGGATTGATGATTTTATACATAAAACGAATTATAAAGCGTATATTGATCAAGACACTTACCGGTATTTACGCGTTGAAACCGGCTTTAAGATTATTTCAACGCTCTATCCTGAAGAAAAAGTCAGTGAAGCCATCCTGTATCAATGTGAGCACTACAATGGCAGTGGGGCTCCGCATGGGTTAGCGGGGAACGCTATTCCGATTTTTTCACGGATCGTCGCAGTGGCTTATCGCTATGTCCGTTTAATTGAGAAAGCCCCAAAAGATCAGGTCTTTAGGCAGCTACACAAGGAAAAAAACCAACGATTTGATCCACGCGTAGTCGATGCCCTCATTGATTTAATTGAAACAGTTAAGAAGTAGACCAAACCATTTGATCTCTTCCTTAATATTTAGTATTATGATTGAGCTTTAAACAAATTTTGGTATAATAAAAGCGGTGATTTTATGCGACTACGTTATGTGAAAGATGCCGATAAGAAAATTGCTTCTTATCCGCAGTATATTTTGAATATTCCAAGAAATGATAGCTTTGTGTTAAATAATGCCTTTAAAGATCAACGGCCACTTCATATTGAAATTGGCGTAGGTAAAGGGCAATTTATACATACTAAAGCGAAGCGCAATCCGACGGTAAACTTTATCGGCATTGAGAAGTTTAATAGTGTTATTGTTAAGGCATTGGATAAAGTTTTAGTGGAGCCGTTTAAAAACTTATATTTAGTAAGAATGGATGCAGAGCAGTTAGCAACGTGTCTTAAAAGCCATTCAGTGGAGACAATATACTTAAACTTCTCTGATCCTTGGCCAAAAGCACGCCACGATAAACGGCGGCTCACGCACCCGGATTTTTTAACGATGTATAAGTCGATATTGAAAAATCAAGGCACGATCGTTTTAAAGACGGACAACCGTGAATTTTTTCAGTACAGTGTGATGATGTTTTTCCAAGAGAAGTTCCAGTTCGAGTCATTATCGCTTGATTTACACAGTGATTCTGATCCTGAAAACATTATGACTGAGTATGAAGAAAAGTTTTCAAAAAAGGGTCCGATTTATCAAATAAAAGTACGTTATCAGGAGGAGAATTAGATGAAGCAAATGTACGTTGATTTAGTGAATTTACCCGGTGCACCGAGTTTTGAGAAACACGTTAAGCAGTACATGAAAAAAGTGATGCTCAACTATACCGATACAATTGTTGAAGATAAGCTAGGGTCAATCTTTGCCGTGTTAAACAAAGACTCAAAAGGCCCCCGCGTAATGATTGCCGGACATATGGATGAAGTCGGTGGTATGGTAACGGGGATTACAAAACAAGGCTTAGTTAAAATGATTCCACTCGGAGGCATGAAAGGCGATGTTTACCTTTCTCAACATATGATTATTTACACCGATGATTTACAAGAGATTCCTGGGGTAACCGCATCTAAACCGCCGCATTTAACCCGCGGTCAAAAAGCCGATGCCCCGTTGAAATATGAAGATTTACTTGTGGATATTGGCGCAGATTCTGAGGAACACGCAAAAGAACTCGGTGTCAAAGTCGGTCAGCAAGTGATTGCGAGAAACCATTACACTGTCACAAAAGATGGCAAGAAGTTTATTAGTAAAGCCTGGGACAACCGTTTTGGTTGTGGCATGGCATTGGATGTTTTAGAAGCGTTGAAAGAAACACCGCTGGACTGTTCTTTGTATACCGGGGCAACGGTCCAAGAAGAAGTTGGCTTGCGCGGTGCTGCGACGGCCGCAGGACTCGTTAAACCCGATATCTTTTTAGCGGTGGACGCCTCACCTTGCGCTGATTCCTTTGATGGCGATGAGATTAGTGGGCGTCTTGGTGAAGGGTTTTTAGTCCGTTTTTATGATCCGAACGCGATCATGCATCAAGGAATGAAAAAACACATTGAAGCCCTTGCTGAAAAACATAAGATTAAGTTTCAATACTATCAATCCAAAGGCGGTACCGATGCCGCTCGAGTGCAATTATCAGAAGCTGGGGTGGTCGTTGCGACCATCGGTATGCCTTCACGATATATTCACTCAACCACATCAATCATCCATCACGATGATTACCTTGCAGTAAAACAAATGTTAATTGAACTTGTTAAGTCGATTAACACTGAAACATATGAAGAAATAAAACGTAACGTTTAACCTGTTTATCAAAAATATGGGACCCTTTGTGGCCTAAAATTTAAGGAGATAAATAATGAGAAATGAACGTGTTAAAGAAATGACATTAATCGCGATGTTTACAGCCATCGTTGCGGTGATGTCGTTTGTACCATTTTTAGGTTTTATTACCGTAGGCGGCGTGGCGATTACGCTAATTCACATCCCTGTATTAATCGGGGCGATTTTTGGCGGAAAACGCACAGGAATCTTCCTTGCGACTGCCTTTGGCGTGTTTAGCATGATTCGTGCCTTTATGACGCCTGAGTTGTTTAATGTGTTTTTTCAAAACCCGCTCGTTGCCATTTTACCTCGATTCTTATTTGGGGTCTCGATTTGGTATATTTACACTTTTGTCTTCAAAATGTTAAAAGCAACCCTTATCGGTGCTGAAGCGGAAGAAACAGAAGGAAAAAAACGGGTGACTGAGTTAACGGCGATTGGCGTTACCTTTGCTTTATCATCGTTTGCCCATACCGTGATCACCTTAACGGCTCTTTATATTTTCGCGTTTAACAGTGCGATTTATTTAGAGTGGTTTGGCGATGCCAATGTCTTACGGTTTGTTTGGGTTATCTTATTATCAAATGGCTTTATCGAAGTCGGCTTAGCGGTGATTATTGGTGCACCAATTGCTTGGCGTCTAAGAGAATACTATCGTACTGAACAAAACACCATTGCTTAGGAGTGGAAACTGTATGCGTTTATTTATCGATATCGGCAACTCGAATATTGTCATTGGTAAAGGCATGGATACCATTGAGGAAACCTATCGTTATAAAACTGACCAAACGAAGTCTAGCGATGAATATTACGCGTTATTAAAACACCTCTTCATTGGGGTTGATGCGGTGATTATTGCGAGCGTAGTCCCGCAAGTTAACACCGCGTTTAAAACATTTATTACGCGTTACTTTGAGATTACCCCGCTATTTATTGGGCCCGGGATTAAGACGGGCGTTAAAATTAAAACCGATAATCCTAAAGAAGTCGGTGCGGACTTAGTGGCAGGAGCTGCAGGAGCGATTGCTAAATACGGCGAGAGCGCGATAGTCATTGATATGGGGACAGCCACGACATTTAGTTACATCGAAAACAAAGAAATCAAAGGCGTGTCAATTACGATTGGCTTAGACTCGGCGAAAGATTGTCTCATCTCAAAAGCCTCCAAACTATTGCAGTTTGAGTTTGAAGAACCCAAAAGTATCCTTGGGACGAACACTGTCGATGCCTTAAACTCGGGGTTATTATTTGGCCATGCCATGCAAATCATTGGCATGGTTCGAAACATTAAACATGCCTATGAAAATCCAGCGGTGCCAGTCATTTTAACCGGTGGCGCATCAAAACTGATTCGCTCGCTGGTTCCTGAAACCTACCACCATGATGAGAATCTTATTTTAGAAGGATTAATCGCAATCCACCAAAAGAATTTTTAAGCGTTGACAAACGTTTTTTAAGTCTTTATAATAAACAAATAACGATAAATAAGGAGTGAACGTATGGTATTTGATAAAATCCGCGCAATTATTGCTGAAGAACTCGGTATTGAAGAAGACACTATTGAACTTGAAAGCCATCTTGCTGATGATTTAGGTGCAGATAGCTTAGACGCAGTCGAATTAATTATGGCGATTGAAGAAGAGTTCGAAGTGGAAATCGATGATACGGATGCCCAAGCGATTAAGACAGTTCAAGATATCGTAGATTATTTAGAAGACGTTCTTTAATTCCCCCGTTCATTTAAGATAAAATAATACTCATTTCGATGAGTATTTTTTTACTTTTAGAGGAAGTATGATACAATAAATCTAGACGTTTAGAAAGAAGGATTACAATGCGAAAACTTCTCTTAATCGATGGCTCAAACATTATGTTTAGAGCGTATTATGCCACCGCTTATTCTGGTAATTTAATGCAAAACTCTAAAGGCGAGTACACAAACGCAGTTTTTGGTCTTGCCAACATGCTAAATGCAATCATTAATGAGTCCTTTACCCATGTTGTGGTTGCCTTTGATAAAGGAAAAGAAACCTTTCGTCATAAAGAGTACGAAGCGTATAAAGCCAAACGCAAAGCGATGCCTGATGAGTTTCGCATGCAACTCGATTGGATTCGTGAACTCATCGACCATTTAGGGTTTTTGCAATATGAAGATGAAGCGTTAGAAGCCGATGATATTATCGGTTCCTTAACGACACAGTATTATGATGATTTCGATGAAATCGAAATCATTTCTAACGACCGTGATCTCTTTCAACTCCTCAACAATAAAGTCACTCTGCGCTTATCTAAACGTGGCGTTCAACCGGAAATGCGCTACACGAAAAAACACTTAAACGACGAGCTCAACATTACCCCCTCTCAAATCCCTGATTTAAAAGGACTGATGGGTGACAGTTCAGATAACTTACCAGGTGTGCCTGGTGTCGGCGAAAAAACTGCGTTAAAGCTTTTGCAAGAGTACGGTTCAATCGAGACCTTACTAGCAAACCAACATGAACTGAAAGGAAAGTTAAAAGAGCGCATCCAAAACCATGAAAAAGAGGCTGTGCTCTGTAAACGGTTAGCCACCATTATCACCGATGAACGGCTACCGATTGAGTTACATCAAATGGAATACACAGGGATTAACCAAGAAGCGCTCATTGACTTTTATCAACGGATGGAGTTTCATTCTTTGATTAAACGTTTAGACACTAAAAAACCAAGCCAAAAAGTGATTAAAGCGATCGAGATGATTGACGATCACGAAGCTTTACCTAACTCATACCCTAAAGAAAGCATCTTACTTTTAGAACGCTTTGGCGATAATTATCACCTAGCTGAACCGCTCGGATTCTTTGTCTATAGTGAGGATAATGCTTTTTATGTTAAGTACCAAACCGCACTAAAATCGTCGACGTTTGTGGCCTATTTGACGTCAACTGAGCATCTAAAGATGACGTTTGATGTCAAGGCAATGATGGTTCAACTCTTTAAGGAAAACATTCATTTACAAGGCGTTCAGTTTGATTTACTGCTGGCGGCTTATGTGCTCAATCCGCTCAATACTAAAGAAGATTTTAAAGTGGTTGTCCAAAACTTTGATTATCATGATATTCCTTATCATGAAGAGGTGTATGGAAAAGGTGCTAAACAAGCGATTCCTACTGACCAAAGTATCGCGAATTACGCCTATAAGAAAGCCTTAGCGATCAAAGCGTTAGAGCAAACGTTAAAAGAAAAACTAAAAAACCAAGATCAGGAAAGATTGTTTTATGCTATTGAGATGCCTTTGGCAAAAACGCTCGCAAAAATGGAGTTTAGAGGTATTCGTGTCGACCGTGATGCCCTAGAACAACTCGATGAAGATTTAGGCCGCGAGATTGACCTTGTCAGTGAAAAAATTCATCAGCATGCCGGCACACAGTTCAATATTTCTTCACCGAAGCAACTCGGTGAAATCCTCTTTGAAAAACTGGCGTTACCGAGCTATAAAAAATCAAAAACTGGCTACTCGACGAACGTCGATGTTTTACATAAACTCCAAGGTAAACATCCGATTATTGAGGATATATTGCGCTACCGTACTTTAACTAAGCTACAATCAACCTATGTGAAAGGGTTGGTCTCAGCCATGCACGATGACGGTAAGATTCATACTATTTATAAACAAGCGTTTACCCAAACCGGTCGGCTATCTAGCGTTGAACCCAATTTACAAAACATTCCTATCCGCACAGAAATGGGACGGCTGATTCGTAAAGTATTCGTTCCTGAAGAGAACGACCGTTTAATTGCCTCTGATTACTCACAAATCGAGCTTCGTGTGCTCGCACATATGGCGGATGAAGACACATTGATTAACGCCTTTAATCACCATCAAGATATTCATACGATGACCGCTCAAGAAATCTTTGAGAAGGCTTCGATTACAGCCAATGAACGAAGAATTGCTAAAGCGGTAAACTTCGGGATTATTTATGGACAAAGCGCTTGGGGTCTTAGTGAAGAAATTGGCATTGGCCAAAAAGAGGCCGAAGCGTTTATTGACCGCTATTATAAAAAGTTTTCTAAAATTGCTGCTTTTATGGATGCAATTATCGATCAAGCGCGAGATCACGGCTATGTTCAAACATTGTTAAAGCGACGACGCTACATCCCCGAAATCCACAGTAAGATTTATGCTCAACGCGAACTCGGTAAACGGACCGCAATGAACGCACCGATTCAAGGTAGCGCTGCCGATATAATCAAAATTGCCATGGTTGAAATCGACCGAAAACTCGTTGAAGGGAAGTTTGACAGTACACTAATTCTCCAAATTCACGATGAACTTGTGTTCAATGTAAAAAAGCATGAAGAAAAAGCTGTACAAAAACTAATTCAAGAGGTTATGGAACAAGCACTCAAGCTCAACGTACCTCTAACAGTAAGCATTAGTTCAGGGGAAAACCTTGACGATGCTAAGTAGGAGGAACCGATGCAAACTGAAGTGATGAAAAAAAGTTTTAGTGTAAATGCCATCTTAGTGATAGTTAAAATTACCGTTGGGATCGTCGCTAGAAGCAGTGCGTTACTCGCCGACGGTATTCACTCTCTCAGTGATTTACTCACCGACATTTTAGCGTTATTTGGCATTACACAAGCCAATAAACCGCCCGATAAAGATCATCCCCTTGGCCACGGTAAAATTGAGTATGTTGTTTCGTTAATGCTTGGCATCGGGATACTATTCGTCGCCTATCAACTCATCGAAGGCGTCATTTCAAACTTCAATCAACCGATTCAAATTCCTGGGATACTCAGTCTTTTTGTCGCCATCGGCGTCATTGTGGTGAAGTATATTTTATCGCGCTACTTACTTAAAGAAGGCGAGAAACTATCATCACAAATTATTACGGCTAGCGGTAAAGAATCGATGACGGATGTATTTAGTTCAGTCATCGTCATCGTTGGTATATCGTTTGTCTTTATTGGTGAGGGTTTCAATGTTCCAGCCCTTGTTTACGGGGATCGCATTGCCAGTGTTGTGATTGCTATTTTAATTGTACGCATTGCCCTCATCATTATTGTCGAAGCCACCCAATCCTTACTTGGTAAAAGTGCCAATCAAAAAATTCTTGATAAAACACGAAGTATCGCCAATCGCGTCCCAGGCGTCATTCGTGTTGATCATCTCGACATGATTGTTTATGGTCATTATTATCAAGTCTTAATCGATATTCGAGTCAATGGTAAAATCTCTGTGACAGAAGGTCACACCATTGCCCACAAAGTTAAACAGGCATTGCAAGAAGAAAATTCTAAATTATCGCATGTCATTGTTCATGTCAATCCAGAGGAGTGAGAAGATGAGCTTATGTTTAAAACGACGAAGCGTTCGAAACTTTCACACGACCGCCATCGAGGACACTAAAATCGAAGCGTTGTTTAAAAGTGCCATGCAAGCACCCAGTGCTCGCAACCAACAACCTTGGGAGTTTTACGTTATTAAGAACCCTACCTTGCTTAAAAAACTTGCCACCGTTTCAAACGGTGCTAGGCATTTAGACGGTGCCCCTTTAGGTATTCTCGCCTTAATGAGAAAAGCGGTACCCGCCCCTGATATGTGTTCTCAAGATCTTAGTGCCGCCACGCAAAACATTCTTCTTGAAGCCACAAATCAAGCACTCGGAGCCGTATGGATAGGGGTTTACCCTAAAGCCGATCGCCTAAAGAAGGTTGCAGAGATCATCGATATTCCTGAGTCCTTAACCCCTTTTTGCTTAATCGCACTCGGGTATCCAGCCACGGATGCTTCACCTAAACCATTGCGTTATGACATTTCAAGGATTAAGGTCTTTGAGTAATGCCTGAACTGCCAGAAGTTGAAACCGTAAGACGAACACTCAAACCAGCAGTGATCGGCAAAACCTTTCACACCATCGATGTTCGCTTTGCGAGGATGGTTTTACCGGAAACCCCCGAGAGTTTCACCGAGCGTTTAAAAGGCCAAACCATTAACGATATTAAACGTCTTGGTAAGTACTTAATCTTTGTTTTGAGCCAAGATACCTTACTTGTCCACCTTCGCATGGAAGGGAAGTTTTTTATTAAACCAAGCAGTGTTCCAATCAGTAAACACGAACACGTCATCTTTTATTTTACTGACCAAACGTCATTGCGCTATGATGATGTGCGGAAATTTGGCACCTTAACGATAAAAAAACCAGCGGATGTCTATATAACACCACCCCTAAGTTTACTCGGCTATGAACCCCATCATCCCCATTTAACGGTGGCTTACTTAAAAGAGAAATTCGCGTCAACTCGAATGATTAAACCAGTTTTGCTCGATCAAACCATCATCTTAGGTCTGGGCAACATTTATGTTGATGAAGTGCTCTTTTGTGCTAAAATAAAACCGACCCAACGTGCCCATCGTCTCAGTAAGAACACCATCGATAAAATTATCACGTGTGCTGAAAAAGTAATCGATAAAGCCATCGCTTTAGGCGGGTCTTCGATTCGTTCTTACACCGACAGTCTCGGTGTCACCGGTCGATTTCAAAATGAGCTTATGGTGCATTTACGCCAAGGTGAACCATGCAAAGTATGCGCAACACCCATTGTGAAAACTAAAGTGGCACAGCGGGGAACCTATTATTGCCCGCGTTGCCAATCAGGAAGAAAGAAGTGACTTTATGGTTAAAATTATAGGCTTAACAGGGGGCATTGCAACCGGCAAATCCACCGTAAGCAAAATGTTTAAAGAACGCGATATCCCTGTGATTGATACCGACAAAATCGCGAAATCACTCCTCAATAAAGGCAGTGAAGCGTTCCAAGAAATTCTTACTGAGTTTGGCGAAACTGTCTTAACCCCTAACGGTGAAATTAACCGAAAAAAACTTGCCGAAAAACTCTTTCATGACGAAAAAACACGCCAAACCATCAACGCAATCATTCATCCTAAAGTCAAAGACATCGTGCGTCGTGAAATCACCCGTTTAGAATCTTACGGTGAAACGCTTATCGTCATTGATGTGCCCTTATTATTCGAAACCGATTTTCATCAAGAATGTGATGTTACATGGCTTGTCTTCGCTCGTCAAAAAGATCAACTTGAGCGCTTAGTTGAGCGCGATCAAATCAGCGAAGACTATGCGATGAAAAAAATAAAAGCGCAATGGCCGATGTCAAAGAAAAAAGCGTTAGCGGATGTGGTTATCGACAACTCAAAAAGCATATTAGAAACGCGAAAAGCTTTTGATAAAGCGCTGGAAAGGATGAGAAACCAATGAGCTTTTTCGATTTTTTTAAAAACCATATTGAAACAAAGGAACAAGCGTCTAAAAAAACCTTATCCACCCATTACTTCGTCAACAACTACAGCCAAACCAAAGCGGCGGTCATCGATTACGCCAACCATTATAAATACGCCATTAAAACCGTCGATGACACGTATAAAGAAGCCTTTATCGAAAAACCGAAACACCACATCATCTTTACCATTATTGAGATTAATCCCCGCTTAACCGCTGTCGAAGTTAAGGTAGCCTATAAGGCAATGTTTGGTATGAATCGTCCCCAAAAAGTGATTGAGCAAACGTATGAGTACTTAAAAACGAAACTGAAATTTAAAGGTGTAAGTCTCAATCGATAGGAGCGCGTATGGAACCACATAAACCGTTTAAAATCAGTGCAACGAGAAACCTTGACCACGATCATCGTGCGATTCTTAGTTTGCTTTACACCCCGCTTATCGGCAGTGAAGGGGTGGCACTTTACCATGGTTTATATGCGTTAACCGATCGCAGCACACTTAAATCAGTGCATTATCCGCACCGCTTTATGTATGACTTGTTGTCTTTATCGCCGACGGAGTTTTACCGCATTCGACGAAAACTCGAAGCTACCGGACTGCTTTCAACCCATGTTAAAGACGATGAAGTCTTATACCAAATCTATTTACCTTTACATGCCGAAGCATTCATTAAAGACTCACCTTTTGCCCCTTACTTAAAACAACAAGTTGGTGAAGAGCGCTTTGTTGAACTGATTGAACTATTTAAGATAAAACGGTTAGTTTTAGCGCCATACAACGATATTACCGCTAACTTTGACGACGTTTTCGATCCGGTGTTTGATAAAATTCAAACCCGTTCAAGCTATCTTGAAACCAAGACGAATCCAGTGGGTTTTAATCATGAATTTAATACTGAGCTCTTTATCGAAAGTTTACCGCAGCATCTCGTTCATCCTATGACAAAAACCCATCGTGCTAAAACACGGTTCACGCAACTTTCTTATATTTATAATGTCGATGAAAGTGAAATGAAAACACTCACTTTGCAAAGTCTTAATGAAAATCATAAAGTGGATTTTGACGAACTTAGCCAACGCTGCGCAAAGCGGTATCAAGCGAAGCCTAAAGAAAACTTTCAAAAACGTCAAGGCATGTACGATCTCGATTACTTTCAGTCAACCGATCCTAAATCGGTTTACATGGATGCTACTGGCATGTCTGTACCGGTTGCCGATGCAAAAATCATCGATAATCTTATCGCAAAAACCGACTTAAAACTCGAAGTTATCAACGTTTTAATCAGTTACGTGCTAAAGGAGCTTAACCAACAATTTCCTGTATATAATTACTTCGAAAAGATCGTTGCAGAATGGAAACGCCATAATATCGAAACCGCGATGGACGCGATCGAGTATCTCAAAGAAAAACTCTCGATGCGTAAAAACGGACAAAAACCGATCAAAAGAAGTCGCAATGAGTTACCTGAAGACGTTGAGATTGATTGGTTCGATGCGTACTTAAAGAAACATGAGGAGAGTTAACAATGGAAAAACTTAAATTTAAGAAAAATCAAGCGATTATTGATACAATCATCGATCAATTATCAGAGGATGTAACCTTAAAACGCTTCTTCATAAAACATGATTTAACGACGGAAATGATTGAAAACCATCTTAATGATTTAATGACCTATCACCATGAACATCCCCGTTGTCTCGATTGTCAAGGACTCGATGACTGCAGCCAAGATACCTTAGGGTATCAACCGGTTTTAAGCTATGAAAACGAAGCCATTCGGTTGAGTTATCAACCGTGTCATTTTTTACGTCATCATCAACGGACACAATCGGTGAAAGATCGCATTCATGCACTCTACATGCCGCATATGATTTATCATGCAAACTTAGCGGACTTCTATATGCAAAGCCCAGAACGAAAATCGCTTTATAAAGACATCATGGCCTTTATAAAACGCATCAAAATAAAGGAGCCCACTAAAGGACTTTATCTTTCAGGAGAATACCAAATTGGTAAAACCTATGCCTTAGCTGCCATCGCCAATCACCTCGCTGAAATCGGTCAAAACGTTGTGATTGCCTATTACCCGGATCTCGTCAGAGAAATCAAATCATCGATTCGTACTGGAGAACTTGAAACAATTATTACTAAACTCAAAACCATCGATGTATTGATGCTTGATGATATCGGTGGCGAATCGCCATCGCAATGGGTGCGCGATGAAGTTTTAGGACCCATCTTGCAACATCGGTTATTGGACAAAAAAATAACTTGTTTCACGTCGAATATTCCTTTGAAAGAACTGCCGAAATACATGGTTGAAAATACCCAGCAAGCGGAAAAAGTCAAAGCCTATCGTATTGTTGAGAGAATTAAGCATCTCGTCGATGAATTTCGCATGACCGAGATGAAATAAAACGATACTGTTTGACAAATGCCCTGCAATTCTTTATTATGATAGTAATAACGATGAAAAGGCTACGATCAATTTCAACGATAGCGAGGTAGGACGGTGAAAGCTACCACGAAAACTGATTACTCCCTTTGAGTTGGCCTCGAAAGAGTGTCCCGCAAACTTAGCGTTATAAGTTCAAGTGCTAGTTTCTAGAACTAAGGTGGTACCGCGGAGTCATTCGTCCTTAATATTTAAGGGCGATTTTTTATAGGAGCTAGCTATAAAGAAATCAAGTAAAAATCACTAAAAGTTTAAAAGTTAAATGAGATGAGAAATTAAGGCATGTTTAAAAGAGGTTCAAAGAACCAGTGTTATTGAGATTTGAAAGTTACTTTAAAGTAAGTTAAGTCTGATCACAATAAAATTGATTTTGCTTAATCATCGTGAAAAGTGAATGAACCATGTTTTTGGCAATTGCGAAAATGATGGTGTTGTGATGTTTGTTTTCTTTATGAGTCATAGATAAATACTTTCGACGAAATTTGTTGTCTTTAGTTGTCGGACTTACGCAAGCTACACGTGATGCACTATAAATAGCTGTCCTTAGAAACTTATTACCGGTTTTTGAAAGTCTTGAACGTTTGAGTTTAAAGTTACCGGATTCGTGGATAACCGGATCACAGCCGTAAAACGCGTAATATTCATGCTTATTAGAAAAACGATGGATATCACCCGTTTCGCCTAGTATCGTTGCGCCATTAATTGGCCCAATGCCAGGCATGGATAGGACTTTGGGGAAAAGACGCATTTTCTTACTTATCAATACTTTTAGAACTTCTATTTGAGCTTGATAGTGAATTAGGTCGTCGATTGCCGCTGTCATTAAAATAACTTGTAACTCATTACTGCGTCCAATCGAATCTATAGCGATTTGTTTAAGAAGGGACGCATCTTCAAGACGATCACATTTGGTTTTAATACGCTGTGCAAGTGCTGTAATATGAAGCCCTTTGTAATGGTTCGGTGTTGGATAATTTTTAAGAATATCAAGTGCCCACTTACTATAAGGGTTAAAATGCTTTAAAAACTCTGGGAACGTAACTTGAAGAATACGTTTTAGTTCTGTCTTAGCTTTAGATAGTAAAATTTTCTTGTTATGGTAACTACGTGATAATTGTTTTAACTCATCTAGGTGGTATAATGAGGGTGTATAGGAATGGAGAACCGTATAACTGTTCATGATATACCTAGTGATGGCTATTGCGTCTAACTTATCAGTCTTTGTGCGTCGTGGGGACGAAGAAAGGCGACTGTGATACGTTAGTTTAGGGTTTATAGAATAGACAGTGTACCCTTTTGCTATCAGAAAATCTCGTAAGTTTTCATGATAGATGCCGGTTTCTTCCATTCCTATATGAATGTCTTGAACTGACTTCATATGGGATCTAATGGCCATATGAAGTTTTTTAAACCCTGAAGCTGAATTCTCAATATGAAGATGGCTTTTCAAAATTTCCCCACTGTCGTTGATGATGGCGATATCGTGATGATCTTTCGCGATATCAATACCGATGAATATCAAATTAAAAACCTCCTTGTTTGTTTGATTCAAACATTGTGAAACCACAAACATAGCTAAGTATAACCTTGTAAATACACACTCGAAGTGTCACTAGCTCATTCACATTTATCAACTATGTTGTGGGTGTACCCTCCCAAGCACACTCGAAGTGTAGGAAATACATGACACACTCCACAACGTTTGTAATTTCATTATAGGAGATTTAACATTATTAGAAAAGGAAAGGAGATGTATAGTAAAATCAACTGATTTTATTATACAAGGA
>SKFS01000059.1 GCA_007117885.1 Candidatus Izemoplasma sp. | reverse complement strand
TCCTATTGTGGTCTAACGGAATCTCCTCCCACAAATAGTTGTAGCTCTATTTACAACTAAATGTTTAGTCCTTGATTGTGATTCCCATGTTTCTTGCAGATCCTGCAATAATGTTCATTGCCGCTTCAACGTCGTTTGCGTTTAAGTCAGGCATTTTGATGGTTGCGATCTCACGCAATTGTTCACGTGTAACTGAACCAACTTTTTCCTTTAAAGGATTTCCTGAACCCTTTTTGATTCCCGCTGCTTTAAGCAGTAAATCGCTCGCTGGTGGGGTTTTCGTAATGAATGTGAATGAGCGGTCTGTGTAGACAGTAATAACAACAGGAACAATGGAACCCATTTGGTCTTTTGTCTTGTCATTAAAGCGTGTACAGAACTCTTGAATATTCACACCGGCTTGGCCTAATGCAGGACCAACAGGCGGCGCTGGATTCGCTCTTCCTCCAGGGATTTGCAACTTAACAACGGTCTTAATATCTTTAGCCACGATAGACACCTCCTCTTATTCGTGATGTGGTCATCGGACAACTGTCCTTCCACTCTAAAAAATCGCATAATTTATGCATGCCTCGTTATTATAAACGATGGCCTCTTTTGTGTCAAGTAAAAGTCGTTATTTCAAAAAAATATAGGTATGGCGAGCATACCTATTTATCTACAGTGATTCCACCTCATCAAACTTGAGTTCAGTCGGGGTTGCACGACCGAACATTTCAACGAGAACGATTAGTTCACCTTTTTCTTGAGAAACGCTATCAACAATACCTGTACGGTTCATAAATGGTCCAGATAAAACGCGTACTTTTTGACCAACTTCAACATTCAGTTTCGGTGTTTGGAGTAATCCGGCCTTCTTAAGAATAGGATTGATTTCTTCTGGTTTTAAAGGAATCGGCTTTGTGCCACCCCCACTACTTCCTAAGAAACCCGTCACACCCGGTGTGTTTCGTACAACAAACCATGAGTCATCGGTCACAATGAGTTCGATAAACACATAACCCGGATAAAGCTTAACAAGCTTTTCCTTCATCGTTCCATCGTTCTTTTTTTCCAAACGAATTTCCTCAGGAATGAGAACTTGAAAGATTAAGTCTTCCATTTGCATCGACTCAATCCGTCTTTCAAGATTAAGCTTAACGGAGTTTTCGAGTCCAGAGTAGGTTTGGACGACATACCATTTCCGATCAGGGTGTTGTTCGTTAGTCATCATTAAACCCTCGTCAACCAATCGAAGAGTGGTCTAAAGACTGAATCATAAATGAGAAACATAATCCCTAAAAATATGATGAATCCAAAAACTCGCGATGAGTGGTTGACCATCGTCTTCTTGTTTGGCCAAGAGACGCGTCCCATTTCTTTAAATGACGGTACAAGGAAAGGTAAGACAGCATAGACTAATGCCGCTACACCGATAAGCATCACGATCACAGAGAAGACTCTTATTTTAAACTGTGTATTGAAAATCCACCAATGATCGAGTGTAATAACCAACATCCTTGACTCAAAAATATAGACACCTAAAACGAGCACAAGTGCTCCTAATATCGCAAGCAAGACCCCTTCAAAAGGGTATTCTTTTTTTAATATTTCAAGGACTTTACTGACTTTTTTTTCTGGTTGTTTTTTTTCCATAATGTTTTTCTCCTATTTCGTTTCTTTATGCACTGTGTGTTTATCACAGCGCTTGCAGTATTTTTTCATTGATAAGCGTTCTTGACGTTCTTTGTGTTTTAAGGCCGTGTAGTTTCTCGATAAACAGACTTCACAAACTAAAATGACTTTTTTTCTCATATAATCACAACCTTGCAAATATATAATTTAACAAAAACCAGCAACTTTGTCAAGGTTTTAATCCTTGAAATGGCTGCGGATCTTGTCCTTTGCTCGATGACAAGAATTATACACCGACTTTATGTCAATATCAAGGGTTTTTGCGATGGCTTCTGGGCGGTAATTGTAGATTTCCCTCAGAAGATAAACCTCTTTTTCTCGTGGTGTTAGTAAGGTCATCACTTCGTCGAGATAGATAGGATAGTAAAATGACGATTCTTTAACCTGATGATTATTGATGAGTATTTCATTGTGATGAATATATTCTGTATGCCTTCGACTTTTCTTTAAACGGATCAAACTAATTAAATGACGTTCGAAGTTCATTTCAAAATAGCGGGTAAACGTTTTATTGTATCGAGGATCAAACGCAATAATCGAACGGTATAGATGATTGATGCCTTCTTGATATAAGTCATCGTATTCATACGCTAAGTTAAATTTATGGATCTTTTTAGAAATAAATCTTGAGTATTTATCTACCATTACCGCAAAGGCGTCTTCGTTGCCTTGCTTGACTTGTTCGATAAGTTCGTAGTCGTTGTAATGGGAGAAATTAATCACTGAGATTTACCTCCTGCGCTTTAGAATATCATGTAAAACTATGCCACACGAAACACTGACATTTAAGCTGTTTATTTTACCTTGCATAGGAATTTTCACAAGAAAGTCACAGTTTTCCTTTATAAGTCGACTCATGCCTTTTCCTTCACTACCGAAAACAAGGCAAAGATCAGTCTCCGGATGAATTGCTTCGAGGGTTTGATCCGTATCCAAATCAGTACCAACAACCCAAATATTATGAGTTTTCAAAGTTTGAATGGTCTGGTTTAAGTTAGTGACGGTTATGATGTCGACATATTCAATGGCACCTGCAGAAACTTTAATTACTGTCGGGGTTATTTGAGCACTGCGGTTTTTAGGAATAATGACTCCGGAAATCTTAAATGCTTCCGCGGTACGAATGATGGCGCCTAAATTATGAGGGTCTTCTAATGAATCAAGCATAATGAAGAGCTTAGGTGAATCTTTGGTTAAAACCTCGTTTAAAGACCGTGTTTTATAGTCTTCGACAAGTGCACCTATCCCTTGATGTGAAGTAGGAAACATGGCGTTCATTTTCTGTTTGGTTAAAGTTTTGATTTTGATGTTTTGTGCATTTAATTCGTCGATAATTGGGTTTTTTTGACCCTCTAAAACGTAGGCCTCATAAAATTTACGTGAGGCGTTTAAGGCCTCTTTAATAGGGTTTTTGCCATGGATTAAAATAGCCATATGAAGTTTTCTCCTTAATCTTAACACTTTTCGAACGTGTGTGAGTTTGAAAAAAACTGCTAAAATCCGAACTCAAAAGTTAAAGCGCCATGTGTTCGAATAATGTATCGATACGTTGATACTTTTGATTTAGATGAAGGTACCCAAACAATGCTTCTAAGCCTGTAGCATAGTGGTAAGTTGCAAGGTCGAGGTTTCTTGGTTTGCGAGTCAGTTTAGTGTTTCTTCCTCGTTTAATAACAATCTTCTCTTCCTCTGTTAAGATTGACTCGATGAGCTTTAGTCGCTCAACCTGGCCTTTTGCACTTGTCCATTTAACCGCTTCTTGATGAAGTTTCAATGATTGCGTAACCCCTTTTTTAAGTAAGTGTTGTCGAACTAAGAGCTCATACACTGCATCGCCTAAATAAGCGAGGGTTTGTCCATTGAACTGCATTAAGACAAGACTCCTCTCTCAGTCAATCTTTCTCGTAATCGATCGGCTTTCTCAAAATCTTTATTTTTCCGTGCATCAGCCCATTCCATGTATATACTCCGTGTTTCTTTACTCATTCTTTTAATGTTCGCTGTTAAGCCAAGAATTTCAAAGAATGTATCGAATAAATGGACCGCGGATAACAACGGCGATAAAGCATCTTTTTGACGGATTTTTTGATTGGTGTATTTGACGAGATTTTGGAGTTCTGTAATGGCATTAGGGGTGTTAAAATCTTGATCCATTGCGGCGATAAATCGTTGTTTAATAAGTTTTAACTCTTCATAATCATGAATCGTTTCATCGAGGTATTCCGCTAAATCTAACTTATAAAAAGCTTGCGTATATGCGCGTTTAATTTTATCCCATTCCTGGACATAGCTTTCGAGGACTTCATCGGTGTAATTAATTGGGGCACGGTAGTGGGTACTGAGTGTGAAGAGCCGAAATCCCATGTAGTCGACATCTAAGTCTTTGACTAATATATAGCGTCCTTCACTTTTAGACATTTTCTTATTATCGATATTCAAATGACCGTTATGCATCCAATAGTTCGCAATATAATGTGGGTGTAAGGCACGGTTTTGTGCGATTTCATTTTCATGATGAGGAAACATTAAATCTGCACCACCTCCATGAATATCAATCGGTCCATCAAATATATCTTGTATCATTGCGACACATTCTGTGTGCCAACCAGGGCGTCCCTCACCCCAAGGAGATGGGTAGTTAACACCCACTTCGGTTTTTTTCCAAAGCGTAAAATCGAAGGGGTTTTCTTTTTTTTGATTGACTTCAATTCTTGAACCGATATTCAACTCATCAAGTTTTCGTCCTGATAAAATGCCATACTCTGCGATTTTACCAACACGAAAATAGACGTCACCATCAATGGTATACGCATAGCCTTTTTCGATGAGTTGTTCGATGTAGGAGATGATGCTGCTCATGTATTCGGTCACGCGAGGTGCTAAATACTTAGTGCTACTGCCAACACGTTCAACATCTTGATAAAAAGCGGCGATAAATTTATTAGCTATTTCGATTTCAGTGGTTTCATCTTCAAGCGCTTTAGTGATGATTTTGTCATCAACATCGGTAAAATTAGAAACAAAATTAACGGTATATCCTTGGTATTCAAAATACCGTCTTACGACATCAAAAAATATAACTGGACGGGCATTACCGATTTGAATAAAGTTATAAACTGTAGGACCGCAGACATACATGTTCACGGTGTTTTTATAAATCGGTTTAAAAGTTTCTAATTGGTTTGTCAATGTGTTGAATAGTTTCATCGTCGTCACCTGTTTCTTATTTTTTCAACCTTATTCTATCATAGATAAGAGTTGTCTTAAAAGGAATATAAGTTTTTCCGAAAAAAAACAGGCGCTTAGCCTGTTTAATTTGTTAATTCATTAAAGTTTTTCTACGTTAGATGCTTGAGGGCCGCGATCGCCTTCGGTTACTTCGAACTCAACTTGATCGCCTTCGTTTAACGTTTTGAACCCTTCTGAGTTAATTGCACTATAGTGTACAAAAATGTCTTGTCCTTCATCAGTAGTAATAAATCCGTAGCCTTTTTCTGAATTAAACCATTTAACTGTTCCTGTCATTTAAAACAAAATCTCCTTTTTTTCTTGATAGTCTAGATTATATACGATTTACTTGTAAAATGCAAATATTTTATGATAAGTTGGCTATTTATAGGTTTTTAAGGTCTCTTGAAGATGTTTGATCACGCGTTCTTGACTCAGCAAGTGCATCATTTGTGGCAGGTCAGGTCCATGCATTGATCCACTAACGGCAATGCGGATTGGCATAAAGAGCATTTTTCCTTTCATGTTTGTCGCTTTACCGCTTTCTTTAATTGCGGTTTTGTAGTCATCGGCAGTGGGTGAACACAGGCTAGTGATTCGTTTACTAAAGTCTTCTAAAAGAGATTTGACACCGTCTTGATGAATGAGGGCTTGAGCTTCCGCATCAATGGTTAATGTTTGTTTGAAAAAGTCCTCGTAAAGTGAAACAATTTGCTGACCATAGACAAGACGATCCTTGAAGACGGCGATTAAGCTTAAATACCATGCTTCGGGTTGATTGATACCGATGTTCGCTTCCTGTAAAAAAGGGCGGCAAAGTGCTAAGGTATCTTCTAAAGAAAGATTTTTAATGTAGCGGTTATTGATGTAAGCGAGTTTTTCTTGATCAAACTTAGCCGGTGATGTCGATAATCGTTGTTCGTCGAAAAGTTCGATAAGTGTTTCTTTGGGAAAGATTTCGCCTTCAGTTTGAGGACTCCATCCTAATAATGTTATGAAGTTGAAAAGCGCTTCCGGTAAATAACCGAGTGATTTATATTGGTCAATAAACTGAATTATCGATTCATCGCGTTTTGACAGTTTTTTCCCTTGTTCATTCACAATAAGTGTCATGTGCCCAAAGGTCGGGGCATTCCATTTAAAGGCATCGTAAATCATCATTTGCTTTGGGGTGTTGGTGATGTGGTCTTCACCTCTTAAAACATGGCTTATTTTCATTAAATGATCGTCGATGGCACATGCGAAGTTATACGTAGGAATGCCGTTTTGTTTGACAATAACCCAATCGCCGATGTCTTCGCTTTTAAAAGTCACTTCACCTTTTACTATATCGTTAAATGTATAATCGGTGTTATCAGGTACTTTAAACCGTAGTGTATAGGGTTTATTTTGATCTGGAAGTCCGAGACATTTCCGTGAGTAATGCAGTTGATCTTTTCCTAAAGCAATTAGGGCTTCGCGTTCTGCCTGGAGGTCTTCTGGTGTGCAATAACACTTATAGGCTAAGCCGGCATCAAGTAAGACTTGTGCATAGTGTTCATAAATAGCAAGGCGTTCGAGTTGGCGGTAAGGTCCATACCCCCCATCTTTTTCGATAGACTCATCACTCTCAATACCTAACCACTGAAGGTATTCCATTTGACTTTTAATGCCTGTTTCAATGTTTCGTTCTGTGTCTGTATCTTCGATACGAACAATAAATGTTCCCTTATTTTTCTTTGCGAAAAGATAGTTAAAAAGCGCAGTTCTAGCGTTTCCTATGTGAAGATGTCCTGTGGGACTCGGTGCATAGCGTACTCGTATATCCATAGTATAGCCTCCTTAAGATACTTCCGTGTCTATTATACCTTTTTTACTAAAAAAAGCACAAATAAATTGTGCTTTTTATGTTCTTAACGCTTGCTGAATTGTGGTGCACGACGGGCTTTCTTAAGACCAGGTTTTTTACGCTCTTTAACACGTGGATCACGTGTGATGAGTCCAGATGCTTTCAGCGCTTTGCGATAATCTTCGTTTACTTCGAGTAAAGCACGTGTAATACCGTGACGGATAGCACCTGCTTGACCGGTGATTCCTCCACCATATACGTTCACGATGATGTCAAACGATTTTTGATTTTCGGTGATTTCGAGTGGTTGAAAAACGTCTAAGCGAGTTGCTGCGGAAGGAATATAGTCTTCAAATGTTCTGCCATTAATGGTAAACTGTCCGGTTCCAGGTGTGAGCATAACGCGCGCGATTGAGCGTTTGCGACGACCTGTGCCTCTATACATTACTTGTTTAGCCATACTAGCCTCCTAACCTTTGAGCTCAAGCACTTCAGGCTTTTGAGCTTGATGTGGATGCGCTTCATTTGCATACACAAAGAGTTTTTTGTACATTTGACGTCCTAATCTTCCTTTTGGTAGCATTCCTTTGATTGACATTTCTACCATTCTTCCTGGATGTTTCTCATTCATCGTCGCCGCGTTAGTCACTTTCAGTGACCCTGGGTATTGAGAATGTGAATAATACTTTTTGTCTGCCCATTTGTTGCCGGTTAATTCGATGTCTTTTGCGTTAATCACGATCACGTAGTCTCCACAGTCTACGTGTGGTGTAAACGTCGGTTTATGTTTGCCTCTTAAGATGGCCGCGACTTCGGTTGATAAGCGCCCAAGTCTCTGACCTTTAGCATCAATAACAAACCATTTACGTTCTACCGTTTGATTGTTAGCCATATATGTTTTCATAGCTTTTTCAGCCTCCTAATTATATTTAATCTATAATTGGGCCTGGAGATATTAAAAATGTACCGAAATATATAATAGCGTAATTGCTAGTAAAAGTCAAATCATTTATCGTGTTTTTTAGGTTTAGTGAGTTTATTTGACAGCGTCTCCAGGATTGAGCTTTTTAGTAAAGAGCACTTCAAGTGTTTGCTTGTTTGAACCGGCTAAAATCATGCCTTCACTTAAGACACCACGAAGCTTTACCGGTTTCAGATTCGTGACAACAACCACACTTTTTCCAACTAAACTCTCAGGATCATAGTGTTTTGCAATACCCGAGACAATTTGACGAACTTGATTTTGTCCAATGTCGATTTTCGATACGAGAAGCTTATCGGCATCGGGATGTTTTTCTGAAGCAATAACCTTGCCAATGCGTAAATCGAGTTTTACAAAATCTTCGATTGAAATTTCGGGGATGATGATTTCTGGGGTTTGATGATCCTCTTTACCCAAGATTAGCTCACGAATAGCTTCAACTTCCTCCTCAACATCGAGACGCGGAAATAAAGGAATAGGTTTTTTGATGACTGAATAAGATTTTTTCTTACCAAACTCTAAGGATTGCCATGAAGTGAACTCATCGCGTATGTTCAGCTGGTTAAAAAGTGAAGGGGTTGCTTCGATAAGAATCGGTTTGAGTAAAATTCCAATATGGCGTAATGATTCTGCAAGATGGTATAAAACATTCTCGAGTTGAGATTTTTTCTCAGGGTCTTTGGCAAGCACCCACGGTGTTGTTTCATCGATGTATTTATTCGAGCGTGAAATTAACCGCCAAACATCTTGTAACGCTTGAGCTAATTTCAGATTATTCATTGATTTTTTATATTCTTTGACGGTTTCGGCCATCATTTCCGTTAAGTTTTCATCAAAGGGGGTTGGTGATAGATCTTTCGTTGATATCGTTCCATCAAAGTACTTATTAATCATCGATACCGTGCGATTTAAAAGGTTACCAAAGTCGTTTGCTAAATCGAAGTTAATCCGTTCGATAAATGCCTCGGGTGTAAACACACCGTCGCCTCCATACGGTAGTTCTCGCAATAGGAAATAACGAAGTTCATCTAAACCATAGCGTTTTAAAATAATATCCGGATAGATTACTTGACCTTTTGATTTACTCATTTTTCCATCTTTCATCATGTAGAACCCGTGGGCGTGGAGTTTAAACGTTATTGGTACATCCAATGCCATTAACATGATTGGCCAGTAAATCGCATGAAAACGTAAGATATCTTTACCAACAACATGAATGACTTCATCGCCTTGCCAATAGCGCTCATACTTTTGGGAGTTCTCTGTGCTGTATCCTAATGCACTGATGTAGTTTGATAATGCATCAATCCAAACATAAACAACGTGTTTAGGGTTTGACACAACTTTGATTCCCCAATCAAACGTCGTTCGGGAAACACTTAAATCATTCAACCCTTGTTGAATAAAGGCAATGACTTCATTCTTACGTGTTTCTGGTGTGATGAAGTCAGGGTTTTGTTCGATAAACTGAAGCAGTCGTTTTTGATATTTGCTCAGTTTAAAGAAGTAGCTTTCTTCTTCTAGCTGTGAGGTTTCACGTCCACAATCTGGACAGGTGTGGTTGTCTTCTAATTGGGTTTCAGTATAAAATGATTCACATGGCATACAGTAGTATCCTTTGTATGTACCTAAATAGATATCGCCTTGATCCAATAGTTTTTCAAAGATTTTTTGCACGACAGTTTTGTGTCTTTTTTCGGTTGTACGGATAAAGTCATCGTACTTTATTTGTAGGCGATCCCAAAGCGCTCTAGTTTCTTCCGCCATTTCATTGACATGCTCTATGGGGGCTATCCCTCGTTCATTTGCAACGGTTTCGATTTTTTTTCCGTGTTCATCCATACCTGTCAAATAATAGGCATCAAACTCTCTGAGCTCTTTGTAGCGTTTTAACGCGTCACAAAGCACGGTTGTATAGGTATTACCGATGTGTAGTTTGCCACTAGGATAATAGATTGGGGTGGTGATATAAAACGTTTTTGCCATGTTATTCACTCCTTTGGTTCTGCTTGTGTTTTTGAAATGCCATGTAAACATCGTTTTTCTTCATTTTACGTGTTTTCGAAACACGTTTTATTGCTTCCATTTCACTCAGTCCATCTTCAATATTCAGTTTTATATGGTCAATTAAGTCTTCGTTCTTGAAGGAACTCTTGGTTTTGTTTCCTTCAAAAACCAAAACGATTTCCCCTTTTACGTCGGGTACCTCATCAATCTTTGAGAGTGAGTAGTGAAGACTTGATTCATAAATCTTAGTAATTTCTCTAACAATACTAAAGTCTCTTTGTTTAAAAACTTTTTTAAACGTCTGTAAGGTTGTCTGAATGCGATGAGGCGCTTCGTAGAATATGAGTGTATAGGGAACATCCACCAATGTTTTAAGTATTTTTTCTTTTTCACTTGGCTTCGAGGGTAAAAATCCATAAAACAAGAAGGGTTGCGGTTCTTTGCCAGAAAGCAATAATGCTGAGATGAGTGCTGTAGCACCTGGAATATGGGTTACCGGCAGATTTTCTGCGATTAAACGTTTAACTAACGATTCCCCAGGATCATTTATTAACGGGGTGCCTGCATCGCTAATGACAGCGATGTTTAATCCTTGTTTAAGTTCTTCCACAATTAGATTAATCCGCTGATTTTCATTGTATTTGTGGTGACTCAATAAGGGTGTTTTAATTTCGTAATAGTTCAATAGTTTTTGACTTGTGCGTGTATCTTCAGCATAAATCTTGTCGACCGATTTTAACGTTTCTATAGCGCGTAATGTTATGTCACCAAGATTTCCAATTGGGGTCGAAACAAGGTAAAGTTTCCCTTTTATTGCCTCCATACCATCACCGTCTTTCGTTATTAAAAATCCGCAGTACTTCTTCGGTATAGCCTTTTTCATTATGCACGATTAGAGGTGGTAAGATTGTCATGCCCTCTGAACCTTGATTGCTTGCATCAATCAAAACGTTTATTGCGGGTTGGTTGATTTTAGGATAAACAAAACGGAGTCGTTTTATGGCGAACCCTTGTTCTTTAAGCAAGGCTATGATTTCACTTAACCGCTCAGGACGATGCACTAAATATAAATGGGCTTTATGGCTGAGAAGATAGCGTGACATTTTGAGGATTGTTGCTAAATCAATCAGTTTTTCATGCCGTGCAATCGTTTTATAATCACTTAAATTTAGATGGGAATCCTGTTTATACTTGAAGAATGGCGGATTGCAAGTAATCAAATCGACACTATTTGG
>SKFS01000036.1 GCA_007117885.1 Candidatus Izemoplasma sp. | reverse complement strand
TTGATTAACATTACCTTATAGTCATTTTTCGCGAGGTGATGGAGGATGTTAATACTATAATGCCCAGTTGATTCAAGTCCTATACGTATATTTTGGTCTTGAAAAAACTCTTGGGCGTTCCCTATAGCGTCTTGGAGTTTTTTTAATCCCTGTAGGGAGTTGTCAATCGTTCCAGTACTCGCGATTTCGCCTAAATCATTCATTATCGCATAGTCATGCTTTTTACTCGCGACGTCAATACCAACGTAAATCAAAATATCATTCCTTTCTTTTGATTAACACTGTAGCGCAACTACAAATTTTCAATTCGGTGTTCCCTATTACAATAACCGGTCTACCCTTCTAAAGTAGCCGTATCTAAATCATTACCACACTCAATTGAAATTCTAGCTATAGCCTCTTAAAACCAGTCTTCATAAGAAGCTGTAAGGTGATGGGTAAATAGTCTACAATGTTATCAATTTAATTATTATATACATATGAGGATATGTCTACCTCTTAATGCAAAGAGACAAATACATTATAATAGGTGATGAAATGAAAAATGAGTTAATTAAATCAAACTACTATGAAGCAGTAAATGGAGAATGGTTAGAAACAGCAAAAATACCCGGGGATCAGCCTTCTGTTTCCGCTTTTTTGGAGTTACACTTAGGCATTGAAAAAACACTTATGGATCTAACTACTCAGTGGGAAACCGATCAAACAACGTTAAGTAAACCATTAAAACAGTATATTAAGTTATACGCAATGACGAAAGATTTTGAAAAACGAAATGCACTCGGAACAAAACCGTTTGAGGTAATCTTAAAGACGATTAATCAGCTCGAGACACTTAAAGATTTAGAAAACGCCTTTAAAGATTTCGCGCTTAAATCCATTGAAACACCCTTTGGATTCACAGTCATGCAAGATTTCATGAACAGCAACAACAAAATCTTATATTTTAGTGCGGCTGGGTTACTCTTACCTGATACAAGCTACTATAAAGACGCACAACAGAAAAAACAGCTTTTAGATCTTTTCACCATGACAACGAAAAACCTATTAACCTTATACGGATTTAGCCCTTCTGAGATTGAGCGATTGATCGCTGATGCCATTGCTTTTGATGCGCTTTTAGTCCCGGTTACTAAGTCGAGTGTTGAAAAAGCAGATTATGTAAAGATGTACAATCCACTAAGCAAAGAAACTATTCAAAAACGAACAGAGAATTTTAATCTTATCGGTAATGCAGAAAGCTTAGTTAATCAGCCTGTCGATCAATTAATCGTCACAAACTTAGATTTTATCAACGCGTTTGACACCATCATTAATCCTACTAATTTTCCGTTGATAAAATCATGGATGATTGTCAGAAACGCCATTGATTTTGCTTCTGAGTTAAGCGATGATATCCGCATTGCTGGTGGCGCTTTTATGCGTGCACTATCGGGGACAAAAGAAGCACAAAGCCAAGAAAAATATGCCTTCTATCAAGCTTATAACCCGTTTAGTCAGGTCGTTGGGGTCCATTACGGGGAAACCTTTTTTGGCCCAAAGGCAAAGCAAGATGTTGAAATGATGGTTCACGAAATGATTAATGTCTATAAAGAGCGCATTGCTGAAAACACATGGTTGAACAAGGACACGATTGAAAAAGCCCTGAAAAAACTCTCGACACTCACCGTCCATGTTGGATACCCAGAAGAAGTTGCGCCCTATTATGCACAGTTTACAATTAAAGGGTATGAGCAAGGTTCGGATTTGATTCAAGAACGCTTAACCATGACTCAAATTATCAATAGCTACACGTATAGTCAGTACAATAAAGCCCCTAATCGAAATCTATGGAGCATTCCAGCAAGCATGGTAAATGCGTATTATAGCCCAACAAACAATCAAATTGTCTTCCCAGCGGCTATTTTACAAGAGCCTTATTATAGTTTATCGCAAACCCCTTCAGAGAACTTTGGTGGGATTGGCGCAGTAATCGCCCATGAAATATCCCACGCATTTGATAATAATGGGGCAAAGTTTGATGAAACAGGTTCGCTTAATAATTGGTGGACCGATGAGGATTTAGCGGCTTTCAAACAAAAAGCAAAGGATATGATTGCCTTATTTGATGGGGTTGAGACAGGTTTTGGCCCCTGTAACGGTGAGTTGACTGTTTCTGAAAACATTGCTGATAGCGGCGGTTTACGCTGCGCGCTTGAAGCGAGTAAAAAAGGTGATCAACATAGTTTAGAGGATTTCTTTAAAAACTGGGCACGAGTTTGGCGAATTAAAGCCTCGACAGAGTATAGTCAGTTACTCCTCAAAGTCGACGTTCATGGTCCAGCCATCCTTAGAGCCAACATGCAGTTAAGCAACTTACCTGAGTTCCAAGATCATTACCAACTGAATGATAAAGATGCCATGTATTTGGCCAAGGATAAAATGGTAAGCATCTGGTAAATCTGATGAGTTCCACGATAAAAGCACATCTTTCTATCGATTAGAAAAATGTGCTTTTTTTCAACGATTAACACAGTACCTGATAGACAATAATTAGACATCGACTTTACATACAATAGGACTCAAATCCATTATTGATGATACGACTTCCTCCTGGTACTTGAACTAAAATAGTGAAAAAATTAAGCATATCAACAGAGCAAGCGATTGCATTGAAAAAGACTAAAACCAAAATAAACACGACTAGGAAACCCAGTAAACCTAAGATCGCAGGGATAAGGATTGATAACGTTATAAAAGGTACCATTGAAATAACAAGAAAACGCGACTTCCGAAGTTCTTGATTCGTGTATACAAATACTCCCCATGGTCTAATACCCCAAAAGGTTTCAGTGGATTTATAGAAGTTAGGAATGCATATAAGATGTAAAAACTCATGAACTAAAACGAGCAAAATAAGATAAAGTAGGTAATCATATCGAATCGTGAACTCCCAAGATGGGGCCGTGATGATGTGAATAACTTGAGCGGCACTATTAGGATTAATCAGCCTCAATACAAAGTAGGTAATTAACGCATTCATAATCATAAACGGAAAAGACAAAACTATAGCAATCAAAAGGTTAGGTGCCTCCTTAACTGGCTGCCATCCTTTTGATAGTAATGACTCACGTCGTTTCAAATCTGTTTTCGGTATGCTTTTAGCGTACTTCATTTAGACCTTCTCCTTTACGCTCAATAGGTAGCCAGTTCTCCTATTCAAAGAATCAAAGGCGATGATAATTATTAATTTAGAAACTACTTACCACTTGAAAAAGCTTTTTTCACATAAAAGGCGATCCGTTTAAAAAACTTGGTCTCTTCATAAGATAAAATAGCGACACGATAAACGGGTGACACAAGATACATAAATAAAACAATAAACACCATCAATAAGGCGAAAATAACCATAACTTCAATCCCACTGATAACCCCAGTTGCAAAAGCCACCGGTGCAACCAATGGACTAAATAATGGGATGTATGCAAAGACTCTTATCGCAGAATCAAGACCCATAATCGGCAAGAAAATCCCAATGTAAAACCCGCCAAGCAATGTGAAAATAAGAGGTGCTTGAAACTGTTGGTAATCTTCTTGTGTGGTCGCAATCGCTGCAACGACAGCCGCGAGAGTTAAATAAAACAGTGTTCCAAGAACCATAAATAACACTAAAGTCGTTATAATTCCTGGCCAGTTCGGCACGCGTTCGGCAAACTCTGCAAGGAGTGACATTGCATCAATGTTTAACCCACTTTGGAGAAAGAGACTGATTAAAAATCCAATAACTCCAAACACTAGTAGAACGCCTGATTGTGCAATCAAAAAACCAATATTAACAATGATTTTTGACAAGAAATGCATCTTTGCAGGCACACTTGATATAATTGTTTCAATTGCCTTTGTTGATTTTTCTTCAATGATGTCTACACCTAAAAACTGTGTTGTAAGAATGATAAGAATAAAAACGGGTAACATTAACACTGTAATGATGGCTTCGACAAACATTCTAGTTTCTGGATCGATACCCGTTCCGGGTTCTCCAGTGGTAGGTGGTTCAATAAATGAGTAATTAGCATATTGAATCCCTTGGTAATCATTTAAGAATGATTGAATGTTTGATAGTATAAAATTACGAGAAGTCTGACCTTTGGTGTAAACATCAATGTTAGGTTGGTTTAAATCACCGGTAAAGATTAACATTACTTCTAGATGCTCGATGTCCCAAAAGTCTTCATTAGCGATTAACAACGATGGGTGCACAACATACTGATCTTCTTCAAAAGCTCGGTTGAAATAATGTAACAGTGTTTCCTCTAATGGATAGTTCTCGTCAGTCGTTTCATAGATAATAATGACAGTTGACTTAACGGCGTCTTCATCCGAATCAAAAACACTGATAATTGCCGGAATATTGATGAGTGCAACAATCACTAAACCAAGAATGACATTTGTAATTATAAAACTTTTCTTCAATAATCGTCGCTTCAGTCCATGGAAAACGAGAAATTTAAACTTTTTCACGAGCGCCACCTACCTTCGACACAAATATCTCACTTAATGAGGCTTGTTCAACTTCAAATCGCATAATGTTTTGACACGTCTTAACGTAATCGAACACCCCTTGGATATACTCTTTTGACTCAACTTTAACTTGTATTCCATTCGTATTGGCTTTAACTAGATATACACCAGGTAGTGCTCGCAACTCATCGGCATTAACATCGGCATCAATATTGATTGTAAGTTTCTCAAAGTCGTCCTTGACTTTTTTGATGTAACCATCAATAATTGCTTTACCCTTTTCTAACACAACTATCTTTTCACAAAAGGATTCTACATGATCGAGTTGGTGGGATGAAAAGACAATCATCGTCCCTTTTTCTTGAAACTCTCGAATGACCTTGACAAAAAGCTCTGTGTTAATCGGATCAAGACCACTAAATGGTTCATCTAAAACAAGCAACTTCGGCTCATTAATAATCGCCGAAAGAAACTGAATTTTCTGCTGGTTACCTTTGGATAGTTCCTTAATCTTCTTGTCCTTATAGTCACTGATTTCAAAATACTTTAACCAGTACTCCATACGCTCTAAAATGAGCGGTTTTGACATACTTTTAAGCTGCCCAAAATAGAGCAATAACTCCTTTACAGTAAGTTTAGTTAAGAGTGATCTCTCTTCAATCATATAACCAATTTCATCGACATTATGATAACCGACCTTCTCACCAAAATAGCGAACACTGCCTTTAGAAGGTTCAAGCAACCCCATAATAACACGAAACGTCGTGGTCTTTCCTGCTCCATTTGTGCCTAGTAAGCCAAAAATCTCGCCAGGTTGAATGGAAAAGTTCAGTGCATGAACGGCAATAAAATCACCGTATCTTAGTTCAACATTATTAACTTCTAACATAGATCCTCCTAATCCGTTTAGTCATCTAATATACCTCTAGTATTATCTACTACTCTACATGATTTTGCACAGGAAAATTCCGAATTTGTGATACAACTTTATATTACTCTTTATCCCAATACATACCGAAAACTTTGACTACTATATAAACCCAGGCAAGTACAAAAACAATCCAGACTCCAAATAAAATCCGATCAAAAAAGCTAAAAAAGTAAACCCCTGCTAGTACCCCTATCGCAAAGAGACAAACTTTCAATACTCCTATATCCCAAATAGTAAAGTGTTTCATTACAGTATTTAACTTTCTAAAATACTTCATTGTTTCCTCCTTATTATGGCAAATTGTTATCCCTTTAAATCGCGACGTCTATATCCTATAAAACCGATTGAAATCATGATTAAGGAAATGCCTAACATCATTGCTGTAGGGAGCCATCTAAAATCTTCTATAGGGAGCTGATCAACATAACCAAATGGTGTCAGCAGTTTAAACAATTCTGGCAAGCCGATAACATTTCCCATGTATACCGAAAAGAATGCATAGCCAAAATAAACCCAAATCCAACCCGTTTTGTCTGGAAACCAACCAATCATCAAAACACTTAGGCCGACCATAAAAAGCAAGGCTGGTAAATACGCAAAACCAGACTGAAAAATTAACCCCGCTCGAATCGGATCTTCCATGGAAGCCACAATGCCACTATACATACCTAAAGCCCCAAAGAACAGTAACACTGCACTACTTACCATTGCGATTATCGTGAAGATGCTTAACATTTTTGTTCGTGATAGGCTTTTAGAATAGATATGTTCAGTATGATTCTTTCTTTCTTCACTCGCTAAACGATTCAAGAACATAATGGGTCCAATCCCTGCAGATATTGCTACAACCATCATAATTATGCTCATAAACTGGACATTTAGAGGAAAATCCCCTCCTGGCAACATCTCTTCAAATATATCACTTCCCTCAATGAAGGTATCTAAATCCCCGAAAATCGAGCCATAGGTGATACCAAGTATAAAAACTGTAAGTAACCAAGCAATAATGCCCGGTCGCAATAAACGTAACACAAATCCTACCGGCGTTTTTAGCAATGATGAAGCAACGGTCTTCCCTTTCCTTTGAGCTATGAGTCCAGACGCTAAATCTCTTCTAGCATTTAAGTATAGCCCAATAAAGAACAACCCAAATGTAAAAAGAATAGTGAGTGCGTTGAGATAGTTGTAATTATTGATGAAAACTTCAACCCGTGCTGGCCAGTTAAGTGGCATGACCCAAACTAAAAAGTTTTCCGATAAATCACCGATACCTCTTAAAATATACATGACACCTAAAACTAAAAAGCTCATACCCATGACGGTACGATTATTTTCAAAAAGCTGTGCTATGATTAATACAACACCTGCCATTAAAATGCCCGTAGCACCGATGGAAAAACCAAATGTTAATGACCCTATAAAGGTAATACTGTCATCTGGTACTAGCGCTAATCCAAGTCCGATGATTAAAGCCAAAACCATATTCATCGCTACGATTATTATAATGGTTGCTAATGTATTGCTTAGGCGACCAATCGGTAACGAGTGTAAGAGTTCTAGAATTCCCTCTTCTTCATCACCACGGGTTAAGCGTGAGACGACAAAGATACTCATAATTGCCGAAAAGAGCATGCTAAAAACTAACATTTGGTTCCCTAGAGCTTGTGCTGTTGTATAGTTAAGTGGATCATAAACAGGTCCAAACATGGCGACCATTACAGGGTTTTGCATGGCTTCAGCTAAACCAATCAACTCTTCAGGATTAGGAAATAGTGCGGGATAAGCATGACTCACACCCACCACAAATAAAGCAATAGACACGACCCATAAAACTATCTTAACACGGTCTTTCTTAAGATGTGTTTTAAGGATTTTCCTAGTATTATAAAACATTCCTTTATGCATAATTACACCCCTTGATAATGGCGCATAAAGAGTTCTTCTAATGTCGGTGAATTGCTTTCAAACTTCGTGATTGTGAATTGACCAAGGTACTTAATCAAACCATCTAGGGATGTAGTTTCAATTTGAAAAGAGTGAAGATTATTATCAAATCGGTATTCATGAATACCCTCAAGTTGATCGAAACTTTCGATAGTTTCCTTTAGTTGAACACTTACTGAAGTCCTTGTTAAATGGCGCAAATCTTCAAGTTTACCAGATTCGATAATTTCACCTTCACGAATAATACTGACATGGTCACAAAGACGTTCAATTTCGCTAAGTATATGACTCGATAAAAACACAGTTTTTCCTTGCTTTTTTAGCTTGAATATTTCTTCTTGAAACACTTTTTCCATCAAAGGATCTAGACCGCTCGTCGGTTCATCAAGAATAAACAACTCAGCGTCACTGGCAAGCGCTGCAATAAGAGCTATCTTCTGACGATTTCCTTTCGAGTAGGAACGGCACTTCTTGCTAGGATCTAAATCGAATCGTTGAATTAATGCTTCCTTTTTGTCATTACTTTGAGGGGCACGCAAATGAATCAAAATGTCGATGACTTCACCCCCAGTTAGATTAGGCCATAACTTCACATCACCAGGAACATAAGCGATCGATTTGTGAATCGAAACGGCTTCGGCCCACACATCTTTACCAAACATCTTTGCTTCGCCATCATCCGCTTTCAAAATACCTAATAAAACACGAATTAACGTTGTTTTACCGGCACCATTTGGTCCAATAAAACCATAAATGTTTCCTTGGTTAACACTCAAGTTTACGTTTTTTAAAGCTTGCACTTTACCAAAATTCTTCGATACATTTTGAACATCAATAACCTTAAGCATATAGCCTCCTTATTTATAAAACACTTTTCTTAAAGATGTAATGAACTCATCAAACTCTTGATAATATGGGTCTAAATCTACTTCTTTGAGGTTAATAGTTTTAAACTTCTCAGTAAGTTCATTTTGGTACCCATCAATGCTATATTGTAGTAGCTGCATGACTAAATCGGGGTCTAAGTCATCTCTAAACAACCCGACATCTACTCCCTCTTTCAAAGCTAACTTAACCATTAATTGAGACGTTTCAATCCACTGTAATTGAGACGGATTTAACCGTTCTTTTTCATGGATATAGACATAGCTGATGAAATTAAACAAATAGGGTTCTTTCTCAAAAGCATGCTGCTTAATTCGAGAAAGTGTAATATAGCGCTCTAAAAAATCTTTTTCCAAAAACGAAGCTTTATAGGTATAAGCTTTCTTAACATAGGCAATCGCTTGCTCAACGAGATAATCAAAAAGTAATGCTTTGCTTTTGAAATAGTAAAATAACTTCCCTTTGCTTATACCCGCTAACTCAACAATTTTGTTTGTGCTTGCTTTATCATAAGGCGTATCCGTAAAAACACTGTATGCACTATTTAAGATATTGGCTTGTTCATTGCTCGATAGCTGAGAAAAATCTCTATCCACTTGGCACCTCCTTATTGACCAGTGTGGTCAATTAAATTATATCATCGAACCATCTACCGGTAAATAGAAAAGTTGCCCTCCATATAAAAAGACACTACAAAACGCTTGTAGTGTCTTAAACATTTGGGAGATTGTATCACTTCTTAACTTCTATTAGCCCCTTATATCTCAGATTGATGATAATTATTGTAAGAAACAAATGCGCGCTAAAGGTGAGTAATAAAATGATAGCAAATGGGGTTTCGTTTAAACCTTCAACAACATAAATTAAACTATAAATGAGTAAGAAAGCAATGCTTCCAACTAAAGTCATTAACAAGATACTTAATAGACTCTTACGAAGAACTCCTAAATTATATTGTTTTTTGGGGTTATAGCCAGCGATCAATGAATAATCATTATTGATTAACGCATAGATAAAAATGAGAGACATCGGTAGTAGCATTAACAATAGCATACCGGGTAGTAAAAAGAACTGAATAAACGAACCCTCAAACATTATGGTAAATATTAGGTGTATTCCGATCAGTAAAAGATTCATAATGACTAATCCATAGATAAGTTTAAACGGTACATCACGGTGTGATTTAATCGAGGCCGCTTCACCCATCAACTCATCCGTAGTGATTTCAAATAGGTCAGCGAGTTTTTTTATTGTCTTTATGTCGGGTACACTCGAACCGTTTTCCCATTTTGATACCGCTTGTCTTGATATAAACAAGGACTCCGCTAAGTCTTGCTGGCTTAGATTATTAAGGTTTCTATACTTCTTGATATTTTGGTTTATTATCATCGTCTTCTCCTTAGTTCATATACTATAATTTTACTTTATGATTGCTTTTACATCAAGCAACTAACGGTTGCATACGGCTATTCATTGTCGTTATTTAGATGCGAATTGTTTATCATTCATAACGTTGTGTATTCAAAGGGCTTAAAAGATGATTTGTGAATCCTTGATAGGATGGTTGACAAAAGAAATCATCTTATCATATAGTAGATATAGATGACAAGGTTACCCTGGTTTGTCTTAGTAAAGTGTGGGAGGATACAATGAGAATAAGCTATTTCTTTATATTACTAACTCTTTGTTTCATAGTGATTGGGTGCTCAAATGAACTGCAGCCATTCTATTCGAACAATGAGCCGATAAATATAGAAATGTCGGGGGAAGAACTAAAGATTCTCCAGTTAACTGATAACCACCTAACCTTTGGCATCGATTATAACGATCGGCAAACTTTTCGCGCAATTGAAAAACTCGTGCTCTATGATGATTGGGATTTAGTTGTCTTTACGGGTGATATGGTGATGAGCCCACTTGCTATCCCCTTGTTTAAACACTTGGTAAACCTGATGGAGTCCCTTGAAGTCCATTGGACGTTTGTTTTAGGCAATCATGATCGTGACTACCATCGTGTTGAACGATTACTGAGTGTGATTTCGGATACTGAGTTTCTTAAATTTAAAGTGGGTCCAGAACTAGAACAAGGCGGTGTAGGAAACTTTAAGATTACTTTCACTCAGGATAATGTTCCTTTTTATCATCTTTATTTTCTTGACACCAAATCAACCACCGATGCTCCTGAACGACTGACAGATTATGATTTTTTAAGCCCTGCGCAAGTCGATTGGTTTGAACAGTTTGTAAGTCAGGATACGGTTGATAGTCTCGTATTTATGCACACACCTTTACTACAGTTTGAGCTCGTCAAAAATTACGTAGGAACGTTCGGCGAACCCGTGCACCCACAAGGTGTTGATACCGGTTTTTTTGATATCGCGGTGAATTATGGTCGCACAAAAGGTGTTTTTGTTGGTCACGATCATGAAAATGACTTTGCTTTCGAGTTAATGGGTGTCACCCTCGCCTATGGGCGTTATACAGGGTATAATGCTTATGGTTCGTTAGAGTTGGGTGGTCGGGTCATCACAATCGATAAAAATCAGATGATGACAACAACTATTTTACCACTTAGTGAGGTGAAGCCATGAAACGGAAAGATTTTTTCATGGGCTGTTTAGGGTTAATGGTCTTTAGTGTCTTGTTCTTTTTCTTTTTTGGCAATCTATTGATGGTCATCTTATTACCTATATGGTTTGCTTATTACTTAGGCTGGGGGAAAAAGCATGTTTGAGATTGTTGCGTTTGTTTTTATTGTTAGCT
>SKFS01000148.1 GCA_007117885.1 Candidatus Izemoplasma sp. | reverse complement strand
GGTCGCAATCTTCACTCAAAACCCTGTGCCATCCCTCATCGGCTCGGCGGTCGTGTTGCTCAGTTTCCCTCTTTTTTATCTTATTAATCATGTCATAAAAGGTGAAGCCTAGGCTTCACCTTTTTTCTTTGTGAACAAACAGTCAAACGAGATTCACTAATTTACCTAGGCATAAGCAAAAACTTGTTAATATTTTCTAAACACGCTATAATACACATAGGGAAACGAATCTATTGTCCACGTGTCAGGTATAGACGCGATTTTTAATATAGATTCTTGATTGAGAGGGCTGGGGGCGAATGAAACGGTGTATTATTTGTAAACAATCATTATCTAAACTAAGCGGAATCAGTAAAAGAGGCTTTACCCTTATCGAGACGGTGGCAGCGATCACCATTCTTTCATTGGTGCTTGTCAGTACCTTTGCGATTGCGATTAACATTAGAATTCAGCTTTTAGCACAAGAACGTCGTCTCCTAGCACAACAAGAAATTACGCTTGTCCGTAGTCAAGTTATGGCAAGACTCGATGTAGACGATGTTGAGCCATTTTTGACGGCTAGACCCAACAATCCAGTCATTATTGCACGCTCAAGTACGGTAAATGAACTCTTGATTGACGGTAGTCCAGTGAGTTGCGAGACAAGTGCTTTTGAGAGTTTGTGTTATGTTTTCGAGGATGAGTATCATTTTCAAGATGACATTGAGGTTGTCTTGGGGTTGCGGACACAATCGGGGGGCATTGTACTGATTGAGATCACTGTTCGTGTCGACTATCATGTAAATCGGAGCACCTTTGTCGAAGGTGTTGTTTTTGTCACAAACTAATAGAATTTAAATCTTTCTTACTCTAAATAAAGGGGGATCATCATGAAAGTGAATAGAAAAGGTGTGACCCTTATAGAACTTATTGGGGCTTTGGTTTTACTCGGTATTTTAGTCGGACTTATAACAACTACGATTGCGATTTTTATTCGTTCAACTAATGAAAGTGTCACTGAAAGTCAAATCCAAACCGAGGGGTTATTGCTTGTTCGGACAATCGAAAATCGCATTAGTGCTTTTGGCCCTAATGGCATTGATCCAGGAGGATGTAATGACGCTCCGGAGCAAGCGACAAACTGCTTGAGGCTTCAAAGATTAACCGTCGATGGCGATACTTTTCTAGAAGTTTATTTTTTAAATAATCAACTGTTTGTAGGAGTTGGTAATCCAGTAGTCGTTAACAACCTGGGCATTCACGCAGTAGAAATTATTCCTGAACCCCCAATCAACAACAATGTAGTTTTGAGATTAAACGTTCAGCTAAAAATCAATCTCAATGATCCTGACGAGCTTCCTATTACATTTAGATCAAGTAATATATTTAGAGTAGAATAGAGTTCGAAAAGCGCTACTTAAAAGGACAAGTAAAAAAGCGAGTATAATCATGTGAATGATATACTCGCTTTTAATTTGGTTTAATAATTTACAATTTAACGAATGATTCTAATAATGCTAGTTGGAGTCCCATCTTCAGAAGAATCATCAATCACAACACTGTCAGAGAAAGAGTCGTCAATAGATGGAAATACGAAAGAAGAACTTGGATTGTGTGAGGTACTAATATTAATGTTGTTATTTGTTGGAATACTTGCTGTTCCTTGCACGAAAGTACTTCCGAGAACGTTAATAATTGCTTGATCTCGTCTTATTACCACTAAGTTTCCTTGAACATCAAAATGGCTATCAATTCTAATACTGCTTTGATTTGAAGCTTCAAGTTTAGAGTTTTGGCTCGTAGAAGAACTGCCAGTGACTCTAATGTGAGCCTGGTTACGGGTTAGTAATTCTAATGCACCATCAACATCTAGATTCCCGTGGATAGTTACATTCCCTTGATTGATTGCCGTTATTGTAGTATCTCCTAAAACTAATGTGTGGCCATGAATGGCGATGTGATGAGTACCGTGTGTTTTTGCATCAATAGTCAATCTTCCATCGACACTTAGACTTCCTTCAATGATGACTCTGCCTTGATTCGTAATCTCAATATGAGTGTCGCCCAGGGCAACAACATTACCTTTGACGTTTATTGGATGGCTACCACTAGGGCCTGAAATCAAGTTTAGCTTACCATCTGCACTAAGGTTTCCATCAATAATAACACGACCTTGGTTGGTAATTTCGATATTTGTTTCACCCAACGCTACAACATCGCCTTTTACTGTGATAGGATGACTGCCGTGATTCGTTGCGATAATATCGAGTTTTCCATCAACGCTCAGCGTACCATCCAATGTGATATTCCCTTGATTGGAAGATTGAATAAGCGTATCTCCCATAGCGGTAGTATCTCCGTTAATTGTGATATGATGTGTTCCATTATTTGTTGCGATGATGTCAAGCTTATCATCAACATTTAGGTCACCATTTATAGTGACACTGCCTTGGCTACTTGTTAGAATTCGAGTAACTTCAGAAGCAAAAATATCACCATTGATTTGGATGCTATGAGAACCGCTGTTAGCGGCTGTTATATCGAGCTTACGATCAACCGTTATGTTACCATTAAATACGATATTTCCTTGAGCTTCGGTACTAAAACTAAGGTTTTCTTGAACGCAAAGATTACCGTCAAAGTCAATGAGTCCACCCCATCCAGATGAGTTAAACTCTGCATCTCCAAGGACGCAAACGTTACCGTCAATATAAAATTTACCATTACTGTGGGTGGATAATATAAATTTACCGCTAACAAAAACAGTTTTTCCTTCGGCTACATAGATGCTACCGTTACCGTTGCCATGGTTAATAATCCAGTCTCCTGTAATGACAGTATCATCGTGGAATGCATGGGTATTTCCAGTGGGCTCTGTTTGGTGATTTGAACTCGGTATCTGAGCAATCTTATCTTGCAAACTCAATGATCCCTCGGAACTGAAATCGATGTAACTACTCACTTGTTGACCATTGGATGCGGTGTAAAAAATTC
>SKFS01000132.1 GCA_007117885.1 Candidatus Izemoplasma sp. | reverse complement strand
GGTATCGCCCCACTAAGTTTAATGCATACACTAATCACTTATGGGATTGTGATTGTTTTATTTGGTGTCGTTATAACGATTTTAATCAAGCTTAACCCGATTCAAACATAAAGAATGCGCCAATCATGGCGCATTTTTAATAATCTTGTTATGAAAACGCTATTTTAAGAAAGCGCTATCCATGATATAATAAAAGGAAAACAATGGCCTGGAGTGGTTTGAGTGGCTGAAGCAATTATTCTTGCCGGAGGCAAGTCATCACGAATGAAATCCAATAAAATGCTTTTACCGTATCAAAATCAACCCATCATTTTTCATACTGTATCAACAGTAAGACCTTTTGTTCGTAAAGTCATTGTCGTAACCGGGAAATATCATAAAGAGATTGCTGCTTTGTTTAAAGACGACCCAGATGTAGTCTGTATCCATAATCATGACTATGAACTCGGTATGTTTTCGTCGGTTAAGACAGGGGTTAAACAGACAAACGATGATTTTCTTATCATTCCTGGTGATACGCCGTTAATCAAAGCAAAAACCTATCAGAAACTCATCGAAGCCAAAGGCAAAATCCGTGTTGTTGCTTACCAAGGGAAAAAGGGGCATCCCTTGTTTATCCATAAATCCTTTAAAGAAAGATTATTAAAGACCCCCTTACCTCATTTAAAAGCTTTTCGGGACCACACTGCGTACACGGTCGTCGATGTCGATGACGCTGGCGTTTTATACGATGTTGATACCGAAGAGGATTATCATGGATTGATAAAGAAAGGATGATGCTTTATGAAGATTCAGCAGTACCATCGTGCCACGTCTTTAGAAGATGCTTACAACGTTTTACATGCCGGCTCAAATAACCATATATTAGGCGGTGCATTATGGCTTAAGCAAATTGCTAAAGAAATCGATACAGCAATTGATTTGCAAGACTTAAACCTACACGAGATTGAGCAAACCGAAACGCATTTCATCATCGGCAGTATGGCGACTTTGTATCGCTTAGAAACGGCTCAAGCTGTCAATGAATGGTGTGATCAACTCATTAAAAACTCAATGCAGCATATTATGGGAGTGGCTTTCCGAAATACGGCCACGATAGGTGGAAGTATTATCGGGCGTTATGCTTTTTCAGATTTACTAGGACCACTTTTGGTTTTAAATGCTGAAGTTGAGTTTTACCGTGCAGGAAAGATGACGTTAGAAGCATTTTTAAATGAACGCAGAATGCCTCAAGACATCTTAGTAGCCGTTCACATTCCTAAAGAAAGAGGACAGAGTTTCTTTAAAAAAGTTTCTAATACACGCCTTGATTTTGCTGTCTTAAACATTGCAATGTTTAAGTCGAAAAAAGAAATTCGGATTGCTTTTGGCTCACGCCCCGGCGTTGCAGCCTTAGCAAAAGAAGCGATGAAAATCATCAATCAAACGCCGTCGTGGCAAGAACAACGTGAAACTCTCATCAATGCTTTATTGGAAGAGTTAAAATTTGGCAACAATCAGCGCGGGAGCGAAGCGTACCGCAAACAATTGGCCCAAACATACTTAATTCGTGGAATTGAAGAGGTGATGCATAATGATCGTTGAAATGACGTTAAATCATCAAGTTAAACGCTTTGATGTAGATCACGATGAAACATTGTTACAGACACTTCGTAAACACGGTGTAATGAGTGTTAAAAACGGCTGCAATGCGTCGAGCTGTGGGACATGCACAGTACTAGTTGATGGCAAACCCATGTTATCGTGTTCACTGCTTACCATTCGTCTGCAAAACAAGAAAGTCGTAACCGTTGAAGGACTTCAAGAAGAAGTCGAAAAGATTGGCCATTATTTTGGTTTAGAAGGTGCTGACCAATGCGGTTATTGCAACCCTGGTGTTGCTTTGGCTATCTATGCGATGAAGCAATCGCTAGCCAATCCCAGTAGTGAAGAGATTAAGACATTTCTTGTAGGAAATCTCTGTCGTTGCTCAGGGCATCAAGCACAGTTTAAAGCGGTTAAACGCTATTTAGGTGATCCATTATGAAAATTGTTAAACATGAAATACCGTCAATCGACGGTAAAGGAATTATGTTGGGACATAAAGCTTTTACGGATGATTTTGCTGAAGCAAACTCTTTGATTGTGAAGGTCTTGAGGAGTCCGCATGCTTTTGCGAAAATCAAGAAGATTAATGTTGAAAAAGCCCGTAAACTGCCGGGCGTAGAAATTGTCTTAACGCATCATGATGTGCCAAGAAAACCATTTACCCGTGCAGGACAAGGCTATCCTGAGCCTTCGCCACATGATAAATTTGTCCTTGATGAGTATGTACGTTACGTTGGCGATGAAGTGGCTGCAGTGGCTGCAGTCGATGAAAAGACCGCTGATGAAGCGTTAAAGCTTATTGAAGTAGAGTACAAAGTTTTTGATCCTGTGCTCGATTTTGAAACTGCATTGCATCATGATAGCGTCATTCACCCTGAAGAAGACATTCATGAGATGTTCCCCATTGGGTTTAAACCAGCGATTAATCAAGCTGCGGCTTACCACATGGAGGTTGAAGATGTTGAGAAGGCATTGAAAGACTGTGAGGTTGTTCTTGAAGAAACGTTTTACACACAAGCCCAGGCTCACGCAATGATGGAACCCCATACTGTGAATGCCCGACTTGATATTCATAATCGTTTGATAATCTATTCAGCAACGCAGACACCATTTCATGTCCGGAGGATTATCTCTCAAGCGTTGTCAATCCCTATCAGTCGCATACGTGTGATTAAACCTCGTGTTGGCGGTGGCTTTGGCGGTAAGCAAGCCTTGCATGGTGAAATGCTAGTGTCGCTTGTGACATTGAGAACAAAGAAACCAGCGAAAATGGTTTACACACGCAAAGAAGTTTTTGAATCATCCTATACACGTCATCCTATGCGCATTAAAGTTAAACTCGGTGCGGATACTACAGGAAAGCTTAAAGCAATTGATTGTCATATCCTTTCTGACACTGGAGCGTATGGGGAGCATGCTTTGACGGTTTTTATGGTCGCTGGTTCTAAAGTGCTACCCATGTATAATAAAGTCGATGCGGTGCGCTTTCATGGTGAAGTGGTTTACACGAATAAGACACCCGCAGGTGCTTACCGTGGCTACGGTGCGATTCAAGGAAACTACGCGGTTGAATCAGCCATAGATATGCTGGCTCATCAACTAAAAATCGATCCCATTGAACTGCGTAAGATGAATATGATTGCTGAAAATGAAACATCACCCATTTTTGCGATTATGGGAGAAGGCACTGAAGGCACCGCGATGAATATGGAAACTTGTAAGCTCGATTATTGTGTCGAGCGTGGAAAAACGTTAATTGGTTGGGATGAGAAGTATCCTAGAGTAGACATCTCAGACCATAAAATCCGTAGTGTCGGAATGGCGATTGCCATGCAAGGCAGTGGGATTCCATACATTGATATGGGTGCAGCAACGATTAAACTAAATGACGATGGGTTTTATAATCTTACCATCGGTGCAACCGATATTGGTCAAGGGAGCGATACGATTTTAGCACAGATCGCTGCCGAAGCGTTAATGACCACAGTAGATAAAGTTGTCGTCTACTCATCAGACACGGATTTAACCCCTTTTGATACCGGTGCTTACGCATCGAGTACAACCTATATTTCTGGAAATGCTGTGTATAAAGCCGCGTTAAAAATGCTTGAATTACTTAAGGAAGCTGCCGCTAAAGCACTTAAGGTAGACACTGCGAGCATTGACTTTGACGGTGAGCTCTTCACAAGTACTGAAAGCGAAACAACGATTTCATTATCACAGCTTTCAAACCGTTTGTATTATAACGAAGATCAAGAACAGTTAACCGCTACAGGCAGTTATTATGGAACAAAATCTCCGCCACCATTTATGGCAGGTTTTATCGAAATTGAAATTGATAAAGAGACGGCAGAAATTGACGTACTCAATTATGTTAGTGTGGTCGATTGTGGAACACCGATTAATCCTAAACTTGCTCAAGGTCAAGTTGAGGGTGGGATTATCCAAGGATTAGGCATGGCTCACTTTGAGGAGGTTAAGTACTCGAAGAAAGGGCAGCTTGTTTCAAACGATTGGTTGAATTATAAGATTCCAACCTCTCTCGATGTCAAAAAACTAACGACAGAGTTTGCCGATAGCTATGAGGAATCCGGACCCTACGGTGCAAAGTCAGTCGGTGAAATCGGTATTGATACACCCCCGGCAGCGCTCGCTAACGCGGTATATAATGCTTTAGGTGTACGCATCACTAGCTTGCCGATTACAGCTGAGAAAATTTTCAAGAAAATTCAAGAAATAAAAGGTGATTAAATGATTAACATTGGGATTTATCAACTAACCCCTAACTTTAAAAGCCCGGTTTATGGTAGCCATAAATCCCTATTTAATCATGCGACGCTTTGCCAAATAACTTAAACGAGTAGCCAAGGTTTTTACTATGCCTTGGCTACTCTTATTTCCCAGTTAGCATCATCTATTAGCACACTTGCAAGGAGTGATAACCATGTACGATAAGGCCATTCTTTATGGTAAGGTTTATATGAACCAGGAGTTTGTTCACAAACATATTTACATCAATGGGAGTAAAATCGTAAAAATATGTGATGAACTCTATGAAGCAGAAGAAACGATTGATGTTCATGGACTCGAGGTTATACCCGGTATCATCGATCCCCATGTGCATTTCGAACTCGATTTAGGTCACACTGTTTCCGTGGATGATTTTTACACGGGCAGTATTGCCGCAGTGTATGGTGGGGTCACAACAATCATTGACTTTTTAGACCCTGTTGATCATCCTAGTGAAATCGAATCAGCGTATCAAAAACGATTGGATTTAGCGAAGAAAAGTGTCTGCGATTATAGTTTTCACGCGACCATTAAAAAACCACGAGGCAACTTAGAAGAGTTCGTGCAAAAAATCAAGCAACTTGGCATGCCAACGCTCAAGTTTTTTACTACCTACTCAGATTCAAACCGAAGAACCTACGATGAACAGATTATTGAACTGATGAAGCTCTCAGAGAAAGAGCATATCATGCTTTTAGGCCATCTCGAAAATGACGAACTAATTCGTTTAAACGATACGTTCAAAGCCGCTGATTTGACCTTGAGTAGACCCGCGATTAGTGAAACCATCGAAGCGCTAAAAATGGCTGAGATGCTACGTGCCTACGGTGGAAAGCTCTATATGGTGCACTTGAGCAGTGGTCGGACACTTGAAGTGTTAAGTGGTACCTACAAGGGCCTTATTAACAAACGCTTCTTTATTGAGAGTTGTCCGCAGTACTTCACTTTTACTAAAGAGATTCTCAATGAAGAAAACGGTTATCTTTATACGTTTGCCCCGCCGTTAAGAAGCAAAGAAGAACAAGCGTTGTTGTTTAAATATAGCGATGCCATCGATACATTTGGGACGGACCACTGTGCGTTCAATGCATCACAGAAAAATCAGGAGTACCTTAAGGATATACCGCTAGGCATCGGTGGTGTTGAACACAGTTTCAACATTATGCGTCATCATTTAGGTGATAGTGTTATTGATAAAATGACTAAGCGTGTGGCAGAACTCCACGGACTCCGTCAAAAAGGTGAGCTGAAAGAGGGCTACGATGCAGACTTGTTTATTTATGAGCCATTAAAAGCTTACCAAGTTGATGATAACCATGCCCAATCTGATTACACCGTTTATAATCGTCATCCCATCGATGGGAAAATCCTCTCAACCATGATACGTGGCCAATTTGTCATGAGAAATCGAAAGTTTATCGGTGGAAAAGGTCAGTGGCTAAGAAGGAGGTTAAGCGATGAGTCAAGTGTTAATTAATGTGCGGATTTATGACTACCATAATTATATAGAAAATGGCTATATTCGTTTTGATCAAAAAATCCTCGAAGTCGGTTCAATGGATGACTTTTTTGCAACCGATGAAACGGTGATTGATGGCAAGGGAGACTTAGTGATGCCTAACCTTGTCAATGGCCACACACATATTTATTCAACGTTTGCTCGCGGAATGTCGGTAAAGTTCGCACCTAAAGATTTTCAAGGTATTCTCGATGATTTATGGTGGAAACTCGATCGATCCTTAGATACGAAGATGGTTTATTACAGTGGGATTGTCAATGCTATTGATAGTCTTAAGAGTGGGGTCACAACGCTGATTGATCATCACGCAAGCGGGCAAGATATACTGGGTACTCTCGAAAGTTTGCGAAGTGCGGTGTGTGAAACCGTTGGTTTACGGGGGGCGTTTGCGTTTGAAACGAGTGATCGTTTCAATGTTGAAGAATGCATTGATGAAAATATCCAGTTTATGACGCGTCACCAAACCGCGATGACTCGCGGTCATTTCGGTCTCCACGCTTCGATGAGTTTATCTGAAGCAACCTTAAAGAAGGTTGCTAAAGCCTTAAATGGAAAACCCATTCACATCCATGTTGCTGAAAGTGAGCTCGATCAAATCGACGCTTTAGAAAAGTATCATGAACGTGTGGTTGAACGGTTGCATCGCCATCAATTGCTGACCCCAAAAAGTATTTTGACACACGCACTTTATGTGGATGACGATGAAATCGATTTGATGAAGAAAAACGAGTGTGTTGTCGCTTTAAACATTACCTCAAACATGAACAATGGTGTTGGCTTGCCGAATGTAATGCGTTTTAAACAAGCGGGAGTGCCGATGATTGTTGGCAATGATGGCATTTCATCGACGGTGGCGACAGAGTACTTATACTTACTCTATACTATGCATCACAAAGCCGGTTCGCCATTGGCTTTCGATCTAAATGATCTAAAAGCCATTATTGCTCACACGTACACGTACGCTAACGACTTATTTGAGATTAAGCTCGGACGAATTGAAAAAGGGTACGAAGCTGACTTTATGCGGCTAGACTATACACCCCCAACACCGATGCATGAAGCTAACGCATTCGGCCATGTATTCTTTGGACTTTTTCATCACTTAAAGCCCAAAGATGTATATTTTGGAGGCAAACACACGTTGCAAGATGGTCAGGTCAGTCGTCAATTAATGGCGCATTATCAAGAGGCACACCAGTATGCCGATCTGCTATGGAAAACGATAAAGAATGAGGAGGATAACAATGAATCTTAAAACCAAATTTGACGGGTTAATCTTAGAAAATCCCCTAATGCCTGCATCAGGCCCCCTTGTGGGTGACACAGAAAAACTCGTTTTCATGCAAAATGCCGGGTGTGGGGCGGTCGTAACAAAAACGATTTCAAAGGCGTTACCAAAGATTCCTAAACCGTGTATTTACGGGGATAAAGACTATGTTATGAACAGCGAACTATGGAGTGAGCACTCCTATCAAACATGGATTGATACGTTTTTACCAGAGTACCATAAAATAAAAGATCGCCCGCTGATTATAAGTGTTGGTTACACAAAAGAAGACATGGCGTTTTTGATTCCTAAGCTCGATCGATTTGCGGATGCGTTTGAAGTGTCGACACACTATGTCGGGACAGATTTAAGCGTCATCGAAGCGACAGTTGAAACGATTCGCAAACATACCCACAAACCGATATACATGAAAATTAGTCCGCATATACCTAATCCTGAAGCGTTTGCGAAAGCGATAAAAAAAGCGGGTGCTAATGGCATTGCCGCAATTAACTCTTTAGGACCAACGATGCGAATAGACGTTCAAAAACGAAAGATTGTCTACGGTAATGAACAAGGCTTTGTTTGGACAAGTGGTCCTGTCATTAAACCTCTTGCCCTAGCAACAGTCTACAAAATAAAGCAAGCTGAGCCCTCTTTAACAGTCATCGGTGTCGGTGGTGTTGCAACGGCCGATGATGTGATTGAGTTTCTTCTCGCCGGTGCTAGTGGCGTTCAAATGCTTTCTAGTGCACTGCTTAAAGGGAAACAGTTGTATGCTAAGATTATTAAAGACTTGCCCAAAGCCCTCGAAAAATACGGCTTTAACTCAATCGAAGAAGTGATTGAATCAACGTTAGATAATACGGTGAAATATCAAGCAAATGTACCGTCTTTAATCGTTGAAAAGTGCATCGAATGTATGCTTTGTGTTAAGGTATGTCCTTATTTCGCCATAGAGTTTAAGGAGCAAATTACCTTTGATCCAAAAAAATGTTTTGAGTGCGGTTTATGTGTTGCAAAATGCCCAACCAAAGCGATTGTGATGGAGGAATGATTCGATGAAAGATATCAGTACCTCAATTCCTAAAGTTGACGGTTTAGAAAAAGCCTCAGGTGCTGCAAAGTATGTCAGTGATATACACTTTGAAGGGATGTTGTATGCAAAGACAGTCCGTTCACCGATTAGTCATGGAAAAATAACGAAAATACACTATCCAAAACTTCCTTCAGGGTATACGATCATTGATGCAAAAGACATCCCTGGAAAAAATTACGTGCATATGATTTTTGAAGACTGGAAGATTTTTGCTGAAGAAACTGTTGAGTATATCGGTGAACCGATTGCACTGATTGTTGGCGAAGATAAAACGGTTATTGAAGAAATTGCCATGGCAATTGACATGGAGTTTGAAGAGCTCCCTGCTGTTTTTGATGATCAGTTGAGCGTCATCGATTATCACTACGTCAAAGGTGACCCCCATCAGGCATTTAAAACAGCCACGCAAGTGATTGAGAAATCTTATGACACTGGCTATCAGGAACAAGCATATATCGAACCGCAAGGTTTCGTCGGTTATTTAGAAAACGACACGAAAGTGACCGTGATCGGTTCCATTCAGTGTCCTTACTACGTAAAAAATGCGCTGAAAGTTGCCTTGGACTGTGACGATCACGATGTACGGGTAATCCAAGCGGCTGTTGGTGGCGCATTTGGGGGGAAAGAAGAGTTTCCTTCGTTAATAGCATGCCAACTCGCCATTGCCATCAAGAAAGTCAAAAAACCCGTCAAATTAGTCTATGAACGCGAAGAAGATATGCTTGTTACAACAAAACGGCATCCTTCTAAAACAACGATGAAGGCGGCGATTAATCAGGCCGGAGAAATAACCGCAATCCAAGCCCATATTGGGATTGATGGTGGCGCGTATATTGGTTTAAGTGGTGTCGTGTTATCACGAGCACTGATCAATATTTCTGGTGCTTATGCCATCCCAGCTCTCGATGTTTCAGGGGATGTTTATAAAACCCACACCGTTCCAAATGGTGCGTTTAGAGGCTTTGGTGCACCCCAAGCGATTTTTGCGATGGAAATGTTTATGCATCACGTCGCTAAAACGCTTAATAAAGACCCATACTCATATCGCATGAACTATTTAGCGAAGCAAGGCGATCTAACTTCAACTTCTGGGACCTTTAGAGATCCAATTTTAATGACTGAGATGATCGATAAAGTGAAACAAGCGTCGGAGTACGATAGAAAAGTTGAGTGCTATACAAAAGAGACGTCGTTTAAAGGGATTGGCATGAGTTATTTTCTTCACGGTTGTGGCTTTACAGGCAGTGGTGAAAGCGATCATATTAAAGCGAAAGTCAAACTCCGTAAAGATGCCCAAGATCAAGTGCATATTCTCATTGCCGCAGTTGATATGGGGCAAGGCGCTAAAACGACGATGATGAAGCTTGTTTCGCATACACTTAAGATTCCTTTAAACCAGGTCACATTTGCTGCCCCGGATACTGATTTTGTCACCGATTCAGGCCCCACCGTAGCGTCACGAACGATGATGATTGTTGGGGGTTTATTAAACGAAGCTGCGCTTGAACTTAAAGCAACTTGGCAAGCAAAGCAAGAACAAGTAGTCATTAAAGACTACCAGCAGCCTGATTACATTGAGTGGGATCAGGAGACCTTTACTGGCGACGCCTATCCAGCGTATTCTTGGGGAGTTAACATCGTTGAGGTATCAGTACACCCCATTACCTATCAAGTGAATATTGAAGGCATATGGAGTGTTTATGATGTTGGTAAAGCGATCGATGAACGCATTGTTTTAGGGCAAGCCGATGGGGGCATCGCGCAAGGGGTTGCGTACGGATATTTAGAGGTTATGCAACACCAAAGCGGTCATTTAAAACAGAAGAACATGACCGATTATATTATTCCAACTGCTGTTGATATGGCACCATCAGAAAACTATCTAATTGACAATCCTTACGCGTTAGGACCTTACGGAGCAAAAGGTGTCGGTGAACTAAGTTTAGTCGGTGGGGCACCTGCTGTGGCCATGGCGATTGAAATGGCGATAAATCGTGAGGTGCGAAGTATACCGATGACACCTGAAAAAATAATGGAGTTGATGAACGATGAATAAAATCCGTTTTACACTTAATCATCAAAGCATTGAGTTAGAAACGAACCCGAGTCGACGTTTACTCGATGTTTTACGCAACGATTATCAACTCACAGGACCGAAAGAAGGCTGTGGTGAGGGAGAATGTGGTGGCTGTGGTGTTTTACTCGATGGCCACATCGTCAACAGTTGTTGCTTACCGGTTGGCTCGGTTCATGGACGTGAAGTCATCACGATTGAAGCCTTTTCGAAAACTGAGCAGTTTAATGTATTGACCGAAGCTTTTAGTTATGAAGGCGCCGTCCAATGCGGAATATGCACACCAGGAATGATCATTGCTTCACAAAGTCTATTAGCTAAAAATCCTCAGCCAAATGAAATGGAGATTCGTATCGGACTATCCGGTAACCTTTGTCGCTGTACGGGTTACAATATGATAGTCAAAGCAGTTCAGCGTGCTGCAAAAAGAGGTGAGGGGTTATGGTAAAACACTGTATTCCTAACGATGTAAATGAGGCACTAACACACTTAAACCAAGGTGGCTATAAGGTGATAGCCGGTGGGACAGATATGATGATTCAATCACGGTCATGGAGTGAAACCCCGCCAAAGTTTATCAAAAACATGATTTATATCTTAAACTTAAAAGAACTTAATTACTATAAGACCATCAATAACCATCTAGAAATCGGTGCGGTAACACCGTATGAAACGCTTCTTGATGCCGATGAGACCCCTAAGCTGTTTAAAGAGATTCTTCTTGAACTGGCTTCACCTGCTTTACGCTATGTCGGCACATTAGCTGG
>SKFS01000098.1 GCA_007117885.1 Candidatus Izemoplasma sp. | reverse complement strand
CTTTAACAAAGTCGCTCACGGTATGCTTTGCAATGTTTTTTTGTAAAACAGTTTCTTTAAATGTTTCAACTAAACGCTCACGTTTAGCATCCGGTAAGTTTAGAAAAGTTAACTTAGGCATAATTTCCCCCTGTGTGACAATATGTCATGATATGCGTAAAAAGAAAACCTACAGCGTAGGTTTCTTTAATTTCTTAATGTTCCATCAACGCGGTATAAAAGATACTCTAACTCATTTTCTTTAGCAAAATCAATCGCTTCTTTTTGCGTTCCGAAAACGCGATACGCTTTCTCTGCCCCATCAGCGATGATTTGCCAGCCTTTATCGTGTTTTTTGATATGGTAAACTTTTTTCTCTTCTTCGGCTTCAACTGTCGCAACTTCGACATTACCAACCGCTTCAGCTTCGCCTTCGTCATTAACCGGTGCAACATCTTTTTTAGGTTCTTTTTGCTCTTTTGTTTCTTCAGTTTGATACTGATCTAACTCTTTAACTTCTTTTTCAACGTCTTCTAGTGTAATATCACGAGCTTCTTGTTTGAGCTCTTCTTTAGTGGTCTCTTCTGTCATTACTTGTTCGGTAGGTGTTTCTTCTTGTTTTTGTTTTTTACCAAATAGTTTTTTCCAAAATCCCATTTTTACACCTTCTTTATATTTATTTGTTTTCTAGCTTAATTAACACCATAATACCATAGTTACGGCATTTATTCAATTTAAGTCTTTAATTTTTTGATTTTTTTGCTTCTTGCACTGCACTCTTTAAAATTTTACTGCATGCAGATTCTGATAAAGGCTTGTAAAACAAATACCCTTGAAGATGTTTGATATTCAAACTATTTAACCATTGATAATCTTTTTCAGTCTCTACCCCTTCAGCAATCACATCTAAACTGAATCCATTTGACAGCTGAACAATTGCCGAAACGATTTTTTGATTGGTAGGGCTATCACTAATGTTGGTAATAAATGAGCGATCGATTTTAATTTTATCAAGCTGGTTTTCAGATAGACGCACCATCGACGAGTAACCACTGCCAAAATCATCAATCGCTACTTTAAAACCATGATTTTTAAGTGCTTCAATGAATTCAGCTTCACGTGTGTAATCTTCGGGATAGTAGGTTTCCGTAAACTCCACGATAATTTGACTCGGTTTAATGGCATTGCTCAGTGCTTCAGCGTAAATAAAATCAATAAACTCTAGGTTACGAATTTCCTGAGTACTAATATTAATTGACAAAAACTCTAAAGGATACTTCGTCTTTTCAAAGCGCTTAAATGCTTTGAAGGATTCACTCACAACGTAGCGATCGATTTCATCGACGAGATGGTATTTTTCGGCATAAGCAATAATTTCTTGAGGGAAATAGATTTCATACTTGTGTTGAATACGAATCAAACTTTCTAATCCGACGATTTTTCGTGTCTTCTGCTCAACAATCGGCTGATATTCTAAAAAGAAATGGCCCTCTTTTAATGCGTCTTTAATAAAGCGGAACATCGTAAACGCTTCACTGTTTTTTCGTTTAATGTTGCGCGAGTAAACCACCATTTGATCTTTCCCTGAAGCTTTGGCTTCTTGTAAAGCCAGTTCGCTTCTTAAGACCGATTCATTGAAACGTGGGTTAGCTCCTTCAATATCATAACGTCCTACAGAAACGGTAAGTTTCATCGTATGAACACTTAGCGTATACGGATCTTTCAACCGTCGCAACATACGGTTTGAGAGGGCATCGATTTCTCCCGAACGTGCCGGCATTAAAACAATGAAATGATCGGAGTGCATCCGATAAACAGTATGATGTGGTTGGACGAGTTCAAGCAACCGTGAACCGACTTCCACTAAAATCTGATTTGCTAACTGATGCCCCAATAAATCATTGTAGTTTTTAAAGTTATCGATGTTGATATAAAACATCGAGACATCTTCATCAAAGTCAATAATCGTATTGTTAAAATGGCGACGTAAGTAATTACCGTTCTTTAACCCTGTAATCTCATCATCATAAAGCATGGTTTGATAGTTTTTTAACGTCTGCTTACGAATTGAGAAAAAAACGATAAAGACAATCAAAGCAAAGACAAAAAAGCCACTTAAGAGTAGCCATGTTCCTAAACTAGTAAAATCAATATAAAGAAAGTTTAAACGCATGATGTTCACCTTTGTCTTTTAACCTTATCTATAATTATAAATCAAAACGTCTGAATGTAAAGATTATCCCGATAAAAAAATAAACACTTCCGCAGAAGTGTTTAATAATCAATATTATCCGGTTCTGGAAAACGTTTCTGGGCACGGTTCATCTTACGCATGGCATTAAAGTCTTCCTCGTTTAGGGAAAAATCAAAGATTGCAAGGTTTTCTTCAATACGAGAAGGTGTGATTGACTTCGGTAAAACGATAATTTCTCGCTCAATTAAATAGCGTAAGGCAATTTGTGGCACCGTTTTGTTATATTTTTTGGCAATCGTTTGAAGGTCTTCATCGTCGAGAAGTTCCTTAACATAATGCGACATAAATGGGGCGTACGCTTCTAAGTAAATCTCATTTTGCATACAGAAATCCTGGAGCTTGACATTTTGTAAACGCACATGGGTCTCGACTTGATTGACTTGAGGTATGACTTCCGCTGTTTCAAATAAATGCTCTAAATGGTGGAAGCTGAAATTACTAACACCGATCGCACGTGTGAAACCTTGATAGTATAAGTCTTCTAATGCGCGCCATGTTTCTTGAGTTTGTGCGTAACTTTTTGGCCAATGAATCAGACAAAGATCGACGTAATCAAGCCCTAAGCGTTTTAGTGACGCTTTCACAGCACGCCGAGTGCTCATGTAACCTTGTTGATCGTTCCATACCTTTGTGGTCACAAAGATTTCTTCTCTTGGCACCTTAGAATCCTTAATCGCGCGACCCACTTCCTCTTCATTTTGATAAATCGCCGCGGTATCGATATGACGATAACCGACCTTAAGTGCATGAAGCACAGCTT
>SKFS01000021.1 GCA_007117885.1 Candidatus Izemoplasma sp. | reverse complement strand
TGGGGGCTATCAGTTTAAAGACTATTTACGTTTAGGTATTCCTCTAAGTTTGGTAGTCCTAGTTGGGGGACTTTTAGCCTTACTCTGGGTGTGGCCACTTTGATAAAAGCATGATACAATAACCCTAGGAGGCAAGACATGCAAACACAGACACTCAATCACCTTGGAAAAGAACTGCGTTTTGAACTCACGAAACCGCAAGTCCGTGAACTGATGGACTTTTTAATGGTGGAGTTCAACGACGCAAAAGATTATCATTATAACTACTATTTTGATACCCCTAAAGGGGATTTAAGTCAACGCAACATCACCTTGCGTCAGCGTACATTGGTTAAAGATGACGCTATTAAACACGTCTTCACCCTTAAAATTCCTTCCATTGAAGATAATACCTATTTAGAGTATCATCAAAACCTAAGCGATAAAGAGATGAAATTATTAGTTTATAACAATCATCTTCCCGCCGGTGAAATCCGTGACTTAAATGCGATTCATGGAGGCTTTGTCCAAAAAACGAAAGTCATTAGAACTTCAAGGGTCTATGCGACTTATAAAGACATCAATGTCTTCTTCGATAAAATTTCTCATCGCGGTCATAACTATTATGAGGTTGGCGTAAAAATCGACGCCATGCCAGGGGTTAAAACCGAAACAGGCCTCAATCAGTTTCATGAACTCTTAGCCGAGTTTGGCCACACCTACACTCCGGCGCCAAGGCGTAGCCAAAAATACCAATAAAATAAACAGCGTCACCGTAATTTAATCGGTGACGCTGTCTTTTTTATGATACCTCTTTTTCTTTTAAATCCGTCATTAGAAGACCGAAGATAATGATAAACAGTGGTGCGATTGACATAATCAAATCATTGGCCAGTCCACTAACTAACATCCCAGTGACACCAGCAACAAGACTCACGAAATACATCGCATGTGGTGACGGTTTAAACCATCCCTTAAGCAAAGAGGCTATAGGCCAAACCAAGAGACTTAATAGTGCGATTAATCCGAGTAAGCCAATTTCAAGTGCGAACTGCAAAAACATATTGTGTGGTTTATCTAAGACCGTCTGCAAGCCAAACCCGTTTAATCTTCCTGCGATGTCACGTTGTGGAAATTCTAAAACGTAGTGATCAGGGCCTGAGCCAATAAACCATGTATTTCTAATCAGTGGAATTGATACGGAGTAAATATACCCACGCGCACTAAACACACGCTCGTATCCTCGCAAGAACTCGACCCGCTGAGGATTTTGAGTCACCGTATTTAACCCACCAACACCAACGACACCGAAGCCTTCATTTAAGAAATATAGATCCAATAACCTTCCGTGAAAGCGCGCTCTAACTCTCGCTTGATTGGTTTGAAGCTGAAAACTAAAACTCTCGTATGCTTCACCATGGAGCCGATATGTTGTCCCTTCGATAGTGAATGGGATGAACTGTCCATCCTCATCATAAAATAGCAGCTGTGTGCCCGTCCAACTTAATTTGACATATGCCTCATCTGTGAGAATATGAGCATTAAAACCATCTAGGCTAACCTCTCTAATTTGGACTTGCTCTTGTCTTTCAAGCCCTTCAACAATACGCAAGAGCTGTAATCGATAACGTCCCTCAGACAATTGGTCTACGCCATACACTGTGCTTACCATTAGTACCACGATAAACATCAGAGTCAATTTATGTGTTCTTAGGAGATAAGGTAGGCCTATCACAAACCAAACACCCACAGCCCCAACTAAGCCAACAAAGCCGGCGCGTGAGTTTGATGCAATCATAATAAATAATCCACATAAAATAACAACAGTCATCAACAGCTTGTGTGTTAGCTTTGATGATAAAAAGTAAAAAGCAATGCCAAGAAACGCTACCATAACGCCAAAACTACCAGCAAAATTTGGGTTATAAAGTGTCCCATATGCCCAACCAAGAGTCATAGTTATTCTCACACCATCTATATGTTCAGGCGTAATAAGATTCACAACCCATTCATAGGATAAAACATCTTTAACGGGTCCAAAAAAGGGATGTTCATTAAACTGTGGACCAGCAAAATACTGAGAAGCACTCACAACAGTCATCACTAAAGCCATAATTAACAAAGGCCAAATGAATAACAATGAATCCCTTTTCGTTTTAACCATATGATACACCACAAAAATCAACACACCATACGACAAATATACAGGCAATCCTTGATAGGATGTCGCAAACCCTCGCCAACCCACAACAAAGTCATCGCTGTTTAAAAAAGAAATAAAGACTAACGCTAAATAGATGCCCAGTGGAATAAACCATCGACGTTTCGATAAAGTTCGTATGCCTAGATAATTCAAATGCGCTAATGAGACTACTGAAAGAAGTGTCAGAACGACAAACCAAACGGATTTGTAAAAATGAAAAAAGTCGATGTGGAAAGATTGACCTTGGAATATAATTTGTTCAATTTCTGTGAGTGGTGTTAAACGCGCATGAACAATTATAGGTACCAATCCTAAAATGAGCATTAATGGCAAAAAACATAGCCAATGCGGTTCTTTGTCCCGGTTCGCTAAATGTCTCAAGCGACGCTTTCGATTACTCATAACAGTCCCCTCCTGTTCCATTTTATCAAAAAAATAACATTAACGGGCTAAGATTTAAAAAAAGCGTGAAATAAATCACGCTTTCTTTGTTGAATCATACGATTAATCCTCTTTTCTATAAATATCTACAATAAAGATTCGATCCATAGATGTACGGTCTAAAGTCAATACAATGTTCTCTAATATCGTGTCTACAGGCAACAAAGAATCTTTCCACAATGCTTCGTACTGTCTTAACGCTACCAGTTGAAAATCAACATGATCAGACGTTTCAAACACCACAAGATTATCTTGATAGTGATTAATTTGAAGCTCTTTCAAATAGATTTGATGATTTACCCATGTTTCCCAATGTTCAATAAGCTCATCGGCACTTGAAGCTTGAATCAATTGAACGGGATGTCCTGAACTAAGGACATCTAAC
>SKFS01000100.1 GCA_007117885.1 Candidatus Izemoplasma sp. | reverse complement strand
TTTGAAACCATTCAATCAAGTGAGTTCACAAGCGTACATTTTACTGATTGTTTTTGGTGTAGTCACAATTTGGTTTTTACTGAGTGTGTTAAACCTTATGGATATTGCTGAGGAGTATCGATTAGGCGTGATTCCTTACGGCATTTCCGTTGTTGTTTTACTGCTGGGTCCGCTGGTGTATATCGGGTTTTTTAGTCGTAAGACGATTGTCTTGACAGACCAAGCCCTATTTAAGCAGAAATATTTAAATAAGTACATTGCCATCCCCTTTGAAGACATTCAAATGGTAGCTACGGATCATGAAAATAAGCTATTGATGACAACATCGCAAGAAAAAGTTAAGGTGCTATTAAAACGTTATTCAAAAGAACTGAGAGTTATTTTAGACATTTTAACCTTTCGAGGCTTTTTTGGCGAAGAAGCTAAGCCTTATGAAATTGTGTTTGAAGAAGGCCAAATGATCGTTAAAGAAATGATTGAAGCGATGGATGAAGACACGAGCATGCTCTTTGAAAAGTACATTCAAAAATACACGTATTTAACCCCGGGTTTTCTTGAAGATATTATCTTTTATGACACGCAAATTGAACGGATTCAGTTAACCTTAGGTAAACATGTTATTGTTTATTTAAGTCATCTTGATATTAAACCAACCCATCCAGAAAACACCCGATTCAAAGCACAGAAGACGGACGATGCGATTGTTATCTTTGAGAATGTTGAAAACATAAAAATCACGTTACTGAGTGATGATGAGGAAAACAAGCACGTTGGAAAAACGATTCAAGCTTTGCGTGATGTCACCAAGAAAGCCATTGTATTTGATGCGGTTTTAAGAGATAGAAAAGGACTTAAAGTGATTGATTTTACGATGAGTCAAGAAGTTAAACGTCATCGCGTATCCTTTTCTTACTCGGAAGTCATTGTTGGTTGGAACAAGTTCATTGCAAACAGCTGGTTTGAAAAACCGTAATCGATAATTTACAAATGACGATTTTATCGGTATAATACTTTTTGTATATAAAGGAGAAATGCGTATGATTACAACAAACGATTTTAAGACAGGCCAAACCATTCAACATGAAGGAAACTTATTTGTTATACTAGAGTTCTTACATGTTAAGCCGGGTAAAGGGAGTGCTTTTGTAAGAAGCAAACTTCGCAATTTGCGTACCGGAGCTGTCATCGAAAAAACTTGGCGTGCGGGTGAAAAAGTGGCCACGGCGATGATAGAGAAAAATAAAATGCAGTATTTATATGCCAGTGGTGATACTCACGTTTTTATGAATAACGAAACGTATGAGCAAATTGAGTTGCAAAAGGCACAAATTGAAGAACAATTGAACTTCTTAAAAGAGCAAATGGAAGTCAATATCATCACTTTTGAAGGTGAAATTCTCGGTGTTGACCTTCCAGAAAAAGTCATTTTAAAAGTGATTGATACGGTACCCGGTGTCCGCGGCAACACGGTCACAAATGCAACCAAGGATGCGGTGGTTGAAACCGGATATAAACTACAAGTGCCATTATTTATTGAAATGGACGATGAAATTGTTATAAGTACACAAACGGGTAAATATAGTACCAAAGCCTAAAGGAGTGAAGCGGATTGGATAATCCTGCGAGGTATTTAGTATCATTAGGGGATGTCTCGATGACCAGCATTGTTTTATTAGTGATTTTATTGCTTGTTTCTAGCTTTTTTTCGATGAGCGAAACGGTCTTTTCAAGTTTAAATATCATCCGTATTCGCACATTTATCGAAGAGCATAAGAAAGGCAGTAAAAAAGCGTATTGGATTCACGAACATTTCGATTTAACCTTATCGACGATTTTAGTTGGGAATAACCTCGCTAACGTTGCCTTAGCAACGATTAGTGTGGGCGTTTTTTCACGGATTTTTGTCGATCAAGAAACCTTAGTGATGATTTTTAATACGTTTTTTATGACGACACTGATCTTAATTTTTGGTGAAATCATTCCGAAGAGCCTGGCAAAGCGACATTCGGATTTTTTAGCGTTAAAAATAAGTGGTGTATTGTATCTTATAATTAAAGTCTTTCGGCCAATTACTGCCGTATTTATCTTGATTAAGTCATTGTTTATCAAACCCGATAATCGGATTATGATTAGCGTTACCGAAGATGAGCTAGAAACGATTATCGATACGATGGAAGAAGAAGGTTCTATCGATGAAGATGAAGCGGAGATGCTGCAAAGCGTACTAGATTTAAGTCAGCGGAAGGTTTATGAAATTATGACACCCCGCGTTGATATGATTGCAGTAGAGATTAACGATCCAATCGAAGAGATTAAAGAGCTTTTCTTTGAACATCAATTTTCGCGGTTACCTGTCTATGAAGACTACCGTGATAATGTCATTGGTATTTTAACTGAACGGGACTTTTTCACTGCGATGATTAAAGGGGAAACGATTTCTGTCCGCAACTTGATGAAAACACCGATTTTTGTTTCAAAATCAATGCGTGTTGATACGTTAATTGAAACGCTACAAAGAGAGAACAGTCATCTAGCGATTGTGAGTGATGAGTTTGGTGGAACAAGTGGGATTGTGACGATGGAAGATGCTTTAGAAGAGCTTGTAGGGGAAATCTATGACGAACATGATGATATCGATGAAGAGTTTATTCGTCAGGAAACCGAACACGAGTATGGCGTGAATGCTGATATTTACTTAGTCGATTTGTTTGAAGAACTCAACCTCGGTCAGCCGCCATCGAGTGATAAGACACTTGGTGGGTGGCTCTTTGAGTGTTTTGAGGAAATTCCTGAAGTTGATATGTCGTATACGATTATGCAAAAAGTGGTTAACTATGATCATAAAGAAGATTCAGATACCGTAAAGATTACCTTCAACATCCGTGAGATCAAAGATCGTCGGATTAAGTACGTTCAAATTGCTTTAGAAAAACTCGAAGATGTCAATCAAAAAGCGAGTGATGAGTAATGGAAAGACTACAAAAAGTCATCGCTGATAGTGGCATATGTTCACGGCGTAAAGCGGAACAGTTAATGCTTGAAGGTAAAGTTAAAGTGAATGGTCAAATCGTGAAAGCTCTCGGCACAAAAGTTGCCTTAAGCGATCGCATTTTGGTGAATGAGAAACCGCTACCTAATGTAGAGTATGAGTACTATGTTCTTTATAAACCAGAAGGATATATTAGCACTACAGACGATGAAAAAGGCCGTAAAACAGTCGTTGATTTAGTCCCTACTCAAGCGCGTATTTATCCTGTGGGACGCTTAGATTTTGATGCTTCTGGGGTGTTATTATTAACCAATGATGGGGCCTTTAATCAAGCAATGATTCATCCTAAACATAAAATAGAAAAAGAATACCAAGTCACGGTTCAGGGATTGCTTAGAAAAGAGACCAGTTCCAAACTATCAAGAGGGGTTTATATCGATGGTAAGAAAACCGGTCGAGCGAAAGTTCGTAACGTTGAGTATAATACTGAAAAGATGACCACACGATGCCATTTAATTATTACTGAAGGGCGTTATCATCAAGTTAAAAGAATGTTTGAAGTGGTCAATCATCCTGTGCTTAAGCTAAAGCGCGTTCGCTTTGGCCTAATCACATTAGAGGACTTAAAAAAAGGTGAGGTTCGTCGATTGAAGCCTCATGAGCTAAAACAACTGTATGTCTTGAGTAAAAAATAGGTTTGTTAAGAATGTGTTAAGAAACTAGGGGATTTTTATCCGCTATGATACAATATAGGCGCATTCATATGAGGTGAAGTCATGAAAAAACTGAATCATTATCAAAAAGATATCGCTTTTATTATTATCTTAATGGCTCTGCAACTTGTCTTTGGCTACTTTTATCCTTTTACGAATCCCAACGGCGAATCGATACGGGTAACCCGAACGTTTATCTTTTTACGGTTTGAGTTTTTACAATCGGGTGAATCATTGATCTACATTCCCTTTGTGGCGATTTTCTTTCTGATTTTACTCGTCGTCTTACTCGTTCAAAAACAACGTCGTTACGCATTAATCTATGGCTATGCGGTCGTCTTAGTAGCGAAAGCATATTACTTAATTGATCTTTACAACTTAAGTGGAACGTACACGAATTTACAAGTTAACGGATTTCTATCGAAGCAAATTATTTACCAACAAGAAGTCATCGCACAGGATATTAGTTTTTATGTCTTACTCGGCTTGCTCGTTGTGAAAATCGGGATTTATGTTCACGATTATATGATGCATAAAGAGATTATCAAACCGCAACAAAATCATTGAAAAAGAGCAAAATGATAAACCATCATTTTGCTCTTTATTTTTTTTAGAATAATCCAGAAACAGTGAACAATGCAGCAAAAACCAAACTAATAATCGTCATTAACTTAATTAAAATATTAATCGAAGGACCGCTTGTATCTTTAAATGGATCCCCGACGGTATCACCTGTAATGCTCGCTTTATGAGCAAAGCTTCCTTTATTTCCATGGTGGCCTTCTTCAATGAACTTTTTCGCATTATCCCAAGCACCACCACTATTCGCCATAAAGATCGCCATACTAATACCACTTGCGAGAGCCCCAGCGAGTAAACCACCTAACGCTTCACTACCAAGGACAAAACCTACAAGAAGAGGTGAACCCACAGCAAGGATTCCTGGTAACATCATTTCTTTTAATGCCGCTTTGGTGGAAATATCAACACAGCGTGCATAATCGGGTTTCGTTTTACGTTCCATAATCCCTGGCATTTCTTTAAACTGGCGACGCACTTCATCAATCATTTTACTCGCTGCATGTCCAACACTTGACATCGTTAGTGAGCTGAATAAGAAAGGCAACATCGCTCCAATGAGTATCCCGACAATGACTTTAGGATTGGCAATGTTAATAACATCAAGACCAGGTGCAGCTTGAATAAAGGAACTAAACAAGGCAAGCGCAGTCAATGCAGCACTGCCAATCGCAAACCCTTTCCCAATCGCTGCAGTGGTGTTACCAACACTGTCAAGTTTATCGGTAATCTCGCGAACTTTAGGATCCATTTTACACATCTCTGCGATGCCTCCTGCATTATCTGCAATCGGGCCATAGGCATCGATGGCAATCGTCATCCCTGTCGTAGCGAGCATTCCTACAGCACTCAAAGCGATGCCGTATAAACCCGCGCCACCAAAAGAAATCACAATGACTGCACCGATTAAAATAATCGGAATTGCAGTGGACTCCATACCGATCGATAAACCGCCAATAATGTTTGTTGCGTGTCCTGTCTCAGATTGCTGAGCAATATCACGGACTTTTTTATAATCACTCGAGGTATACATTTCTGTAATGAAACCAATTAATAAACCGACAGTTAGCCCGGAAAAAATCGCCACAAGTGGACCCAACTGTCCAAACCAATGATCACTAAAGAAATCAAACCAACCCTGACTCATGTAATACCAGGTTAATGAGATGGCCCCTGCAAAGAAAATAATCCCCGCAACATACGTACCCTTCTTTAAAACCTTATGAGGCTCATCGGCTTCTTTAGTACGAATCGTAACCGTACCCACAACCGCAGAGATAATGCCGATAACGGCTAAAACGATCGGGAATAAAGCCCACTCTTGTTCAAGACCTAAGTTGTTTTGAACAGTAATTAAAATACCCAAAGTCACTGCGGCGATGAGCGAACCGATATACGATTCAAATAAGTCAGCACCCATGCCTGCAACGTCACCAACATTATCACCAACATTATCCGCGATCACCGCTGGATTTCTCGGATCATCTTCTGGGATACCCGCTTCAATTTTACCGACCAAGTCAGCGCCCACATCGGCCGCTTTAGTGTAAATACCGCCACCAACACGGGCAAAGAGAGCAATCGATGATGCACCGAGTCCAAAACCGGTTATGTATTGGATAAAATCAGCCACCGAAGCTTCTGATCCAGTAATCGGTAAGTTAAAAACTGTTGTACCAATTAAGTAGGAAATGATTAAACCGGATAAACCTAAACCAACCACGGCCATGCCCATAATTGCACCCCCACTAAAGGCGATATCAAGGGCTTTGTTCATCCCAAACTCATTTGCGCTCGTCGCAACTCTTGAGTTCGATGCCACGGCACCACGCATGCCGATGTAACCAGCCAAACCACTGAGTATAGCACCCAATGCAAAAGCGATGGCTGTGCCAAGGTTAATCGCAAATACGATAACGAGAAACAAAATCAATACAAAAATCGCTAAGATTTTATATTCGCGTTTCAAAAAGGCCATTGCCCCTTCACGAATATACCCTGATATTTCTTCAACGGCTTGATTGCCTTTAGGGATTTTCTTTACCTTATAAAAAAGTAATAAAGCGTACCCTAAAGCCAATAAGCTGAAGAATAGCGAGATGATTAAAAATAACTCCATACGTGACCTCCAATAAGTAGACTTTACATATGTAAAGAGTATATCAAAAAGCGCTTACATTATCAAGAATGAAATTTATTAATTCCTCTAAAACGAGATAAAATGGCTAATTAAAGGGGACCAAGTAAGTTAAGCGATAATCCGTTAAATTAAATTATCGATAGTAAGCCTTTTGTGATATAATAAATATGATTTAAATGAGGTGACGCAATGAAGACTGTTCAAATCGCCATTGATGGACCCGCGGGCGCAGGTAAAAGTACGATTGCTAAGCGGATTGCTGAAAGCTTTAATTACGTGTATATCGATACAGGAGCCATGTATAGAGCAATTACACTTAAAGCGATGCGACTAAATCTAGATTTCGATGATCCCGATGGGTTCGGGTTTATCGATTCAACCGATTTTGCCTACCATGAAGGAAAGCTTATTATGGATGGCGAGGATGTCAGTGACCGCATCCGAAGTCGTGACATATCAAACAACGTATCGTTAGTTTCTTCGTATTTAAGCGTACGAAAAAAAACCGTGAAGCGACAACAAGAAATTGCTCAGAATATCAATGTCGTCATGGATGGTCGAGATATCGGCACCAATGTGCTTGTCAATGCACAGTATAAATTTTTTTTGACCGCATCTGTTCAAACTCGTGCACGGCGAAGGTACAAAGAAAATTTAGAACGTGGTATCATGAGTACACTTGAGGACTTGCAGCGAGAAATCGAAATGCGTGATCAATTCGATTCAACCCGTGAACATAGTCCATTAAAAGCCGCTTCAGATGCCATCGTTATTGATACATCGAACATGAGCATCGATGAAGTTGTCACCATCATAAAGAGAAAAGTTAGAGAGGATGAGTAACATGGATTTCAATGTAAAAAATGTAAAAGAAGGTAACCGCATCAAGGGAAAGGTTTATAAAGTCGAAAAAAACCAAGTTTTAGTCGACATTAACTATACAACAGAAGGGACTATCTACTTAAACGAATTAACCAATAAACCAGTTGATTCAGCCAAAAATATCGTCCAAGAAGGCGATATCATCGAATTAATCGTTAAAAAAGTCGACGATGAGAAAGGGATTGTTTTACTCTCACGTTTAGAGATAGAAGAACAAGAAGCGTTTGAAACAATTCAGAAATACTTTGATGACGATGTCACATTTGAAGCAAAAGTTATTAAAACAACGAAAGGTGGTCTTGTCTTATCGGCGATTGGCTATGAACGTATGTTTATGCCTTTAAGTGAGGTGTCCACCGAGTTTATTGATAATCTAGACGGATACACTGGACAAGTTTTAAACGTCAGAGTCATCGAAATTAAGCGCAATAAAGTGATTGTTTCCCACAAAGCCGTTTTAAAAGACCAACAAAAAGAAGAAAAGAAAGCGGAGCTTGAAAGTATTAAAGAAGGCGACATTTTAGAAGGAAAAGTATCAAAAATCTTACCTTATGGCGCATTCATACGTTTCGGTCAAGTCGATGGATTACTGCATATTTCGGAAATTTCACACCATAACGTAAAACGGGTAAGCGATGTATTAAAAGAAGGGCAAACTGTCGAAGTTAAAGTCATTGAAGCCAAGAACAATAAACGTTCTTTATCGATGAAAGCTTTACAAAAAACGCCATGGGAAGCCTTTGCGGATACACATAAGGTGGGCGATGAAGTTGAAGGGACCATCGTTAAGAAAATGCAATTTGGGATGCTAGTGGAAGTTGAAAGAGACGTTGCAGGCATCGTCAATAAATTTGATTACTCCTGGAATCCTCGTTATAACTTAGCTGGCGATGTCAATGTTGGCGATAAAATTAATATTAAGATTATCTCGATTGATGTTGAGAACCGCAAGATGACGTTATCGAAAAAACACTTGGAGTATAACCCTTGGGAAGATGTTGAAGTTAAAGTCGGCGAGGCCGTTTCAGGACAAGTTAAAGAGCTTCAAAACAACGGTGCACTCGTTGAAGTTCAAGGCGTTAATGCATTTTTACCAATTGGTGAAATCGTTGATAAACGCATCGAACATCCAAAAGAAGTGTTAAGTATTGATGACGTAATCAACGGTATTATAACGAAGTTTGATAAACGGGCTTGGCAAATGGTTATTAGTAAAACCGCCTATGAAGAAAAACAAGTGCGTGATGAATATAAAAAGTACTTAAAAACCGAAAACAAAAAGGACCAATCACAAACACTCGGTGAGTTATTCGCCGATAAGCTTAAAAATTTCAAATAGAAGGTGAGTCCTATGTTGGCTTCTATTGCGATTGTTGGACGTCCTAATGTTGGCAAAAGTACATTGTTTAACCGTTTGATTGGTGAACGTTTGTCGATTACCGATGAAACGCCAGGGTTAACCCGTGATCGTATTTACTCGACCGCGGAATGGCTAGGACGAAAATTTAATGTTATTGACACAGGAGGCATCGACTTTGAAGATGCCCCTTTTATGCATGAAATAAAACACCAGACTGAAATAGCGATGGATGAAGCGGATGTTATCGTCTTTCTTGTCGATGGCAATACTGGCATTACTGAAGCGGACACCTATATCGCAAAAATGTTATACAAAGCCAATAAAACTGTGTTACTTGCAGTAAACAAAATTGATGATCACTCTAAAATTGATACGCTTTATGAGTTTTATGCCCTCGGTCTTGGCGATCCATTTCCCATTAGTTCTATTCACGGGATAGGCATCGGCGATCTTCTTGACGAAGTTGTCAAGAGTTTACCTGAGAAAATTGAAGATAGCTACGAAGAAGACCGCATAAAACTATGCTTAATCGGCCGCCCCAATGTCGGAAAAAGCTCACTGAACAATGCCCTTTTAGGAGAAGAACGCGTCATCGTGAGTGAAATTGAAGGCACCACCCGCGATTCAATCGACTCGTTGTTTGAACGTGAAGGTCAAAAGTATGTGGTGATTGATACCGCAGGGCTAAGAAAACGCGGTAAAGTTTATGAAAATGCTGAAAAATACAGTGTTTTGCGCGCGATGAGTGCTATCGAGCGTAGCGATATTTGCTTAGTTCTTGTCGATGCTGAACAAGGGGTTGTCGAACAAGATAAAAAAATCGCTGGGTATGCTTTAGAAGCGAATAAAGGGATTATTTTCATTATTAACAAATGGGATTTAATTGAAAGAGAAACCAATACCATGAATCATTGGGAAGATATCATTCGCGCTGAATTTCAGTTTTTAACTTATGCACCAATCGTATTCTTATCGGCGAAAACGCAAATGCGAATGCATACATTATTCCCGATTATTGAAGAAGTCTTCAAGTATTATACACGCCGTGTGCCGACAAGTGTTTTAAATGAAGTTATGAGTGACGCCTTTCAAATGAATCCACCTAAGACTCATCAAGGGGGGGTATTGAAACTCTATTACGCCACCCAAGTTTCAACGCGTCCGCCAACCTTTGTTTTGTTTGTTAATGACACGGAGTGGATGCACTTTAGTTATGAACGGTATGTGAAAAATAAGCTTCGTGAAGCCTTCGGTTTCATCGGATCACCCATTAAAATTATCTTAAGAAAGCGTGATTAGAATGAAAGTATCTGTGATTGGGGGAGGATCATGGGGGCTCGGTTTATCAAAAGTGCTCTCCGATAACCACCATCAGGTATTAGTCTACGATGTCGATGATAAAATCGTTGAGAAAATCAATACCTTACATGTCTGTATACAATTGAATGAGTTTATTCCTGAAGATATTCGCGCCACGAACAACCTACAAGAAGCGGTTGAATATTCGGATATCCTTCTCTTTGTTGTCCCGACGAAAGTGTTGCGCCAAGCCATCCATAGTATTAAACCGTGGATTAGGCAACCTAAGTTGATAATCAATGCTGCTAAAGGCATTGAACCAGAAAGTTTTTTGCGTGTTTCAGAGATCTTTGAAGAATGTTTAACAGCTCAAGAAATGAAAGGATTTGTTGCACTTAGTGGCCCGAGCCATGCTGAAGAAGTTATTCGTGGATTGGTCACTTCAGTGACCGCGGCGAGCGATCAAGAAATCTATGCTAAAGAAGTGCAAAAACTCTTTCATAATGCTCACTATTTCCGCGTCTATTCGAGTACCGATACTATGGGTATTGAACTCGGTGGCGCGCTTAAAAATATTTTTGCTCTCGCTGCAGGGGTGATTCGCGGGCAAGGCCTCGGTGATAACGCGAGTGCAGCCTTAATGACAAGAGGCCTTGTAGAAATGGCAAAAATATACGATGCACTCGGAGCGTCTAAAGAATCCTTAATGGGGCTTTCTGGTGTCGGCGATTTAATTGTTACCTGTAGTTCAGAGCATTCTAGAAACTTTCAAGCAGGGCTTAAAATAGGCCGTGGAAAAGACTTGAATGAAACCTTGGACAGTATGACAATGGTTGTTGAAGGAATAAGGACATGTGAAGCCGCGTATTATTTATCACGAGATAAAAATCTAGATACGCCAATTATTGATGCCTTATTCGATGTGCTGTTTAATCGTGTCGAACCAAAAAAAGCACTCGAGATTTTACTCTCTCGGGCATTAAAAGCCGAGTAAAAGCCTAAAAATAGGCTTTTTTTTACATTTTGACAGCTAAAAAACTTGCTTTTGCTAGTTTAAATTGCTATAATGAGCTTAGTTAAAACAAATAAGGAGGTAATATAGTGAACAAAACAGAATTAGTTGCAAGAATTTCAGAAGTATCAGGACTTACAAAAAAAGATGCTGAAGCAGCTTTAAATGCGACTTTATCGACTATACAAGAAGCACTCGTAGCAAATGAAAAAGTTGTATTAACCGGTTTTGGAACATTTGAAGTCAGAGATCGTAAACCACGTATCGGTCATAATCCAAGAACGGGTGACTCTATTTCAATCCCAGCACAAAAATCTCCAGCATTCAAAGCAGGTAAAGTTTTAAAAGACGCAGTTCGTTAATGTATGATGAATAAAGAAATACCACGAGAAATCGTGGTATTTTTTTAGTCTTTATGATAGAGTTTTAATAGGGGGTGCGCCAGTTCGGTTGCACATATATAGTTGGTGGGAATCCAACCTAGTAAGATTGAGCCAATCGCTAGTAGTTAGCCTTGGAGCCAAAGCCGTGAGGTGAGGTTTAAGCGTAGGTAAA